>JAJDES010000511.1 GCA_029259675.1 Planctomycetota bacterium | reverse complement strand
CCCATTAGGGCATCCACTTCGTGATCGCGCGCAACAATGGCGCGCAGGTCCTGCCCCAATTGCTGCCGGTCCGATTGGGGCATGTCCAACAGGACCTCCAGTCGGTCCGCCAGTTCGGCCGCTTCTCCGGCGGTGAAGATCAACGACTCGGCGCGCGCACCGAGCTCAGCAAACAATGGTGGGAAGCTCTCGTTGCAACTGAGGACCGGTCGCCCCGAGGCCATCGCCTCCAAAACGACCTTGTCCACGCTGCCGGTCAGACTCGCGTTGACCAAAACCGTCGCACGGTTGTAGTGCAAAGGAATGTCCGGATAAGCCACTTCGCCGTGCAAACTGACTCGCTTTTGCAACCCGCCGCTTTCGATCTGATCCCGAACGGTGCGTGCGTAGGATTCGTCCCCGGCAGCCAAACCCGCTCCCACCAGATCCAAGTAAACGTCTCGGCCGCGGGCGACCAGTATCGACAGCGCCGCGAGAATCGTGAGCGGATCCTTGGCCGGAGTTAATCGGCCCACCGAAAGAATGCGCACGGGCGCTTCGGGCTCGCCCTTGGATGGATGGAAGTGCTCAAGGTCAATGCCGTGTCCGGTTTCGATTCGATTGGGCGTTTCGACCCGCAGGGATTCGCGGCTGGCCGTGAACACCCGATCCACGCGCTGCACCGCACGCCGCAAGCGCGCATCGACACCCTTGTGCGTGTACCAAAGAAACAGTCCGGCTCCCGCGCGCCGCGCAGGTCCCTCCGCAACCAGTGCGTAGCGCGGGACCATGTGCGCCAGGACCGTGTCGAATCCGTCATCCACAAGGGCTTCTTTCAGGATGCCGCGATAGCGCAGGTAGCGTCGCAGCACTCCGCGCCGGCCGACAACGCGCACGTCCACATTGCCGGGCAAGTCCGAGATGTCTCCGGCCTCCAGGGCCACGATTCGAACCTGCTCCGCATGCTTCGCCAAGCCCGCAACCCAGCGCGAGACAAAGCCCAGCACCGCATCGCGCGAATCAATGACTTGGGTCAAGAACAAGAGCTTCAATTGCGCACGCACTCCTCTCCCACCAGTTCGTGCAATCCACGGGCATAACCCTCAAGGATTTGCGCGTATTCGTATTGCTCGGCCAATCCGCGGGCGGCGAGCCCCATTTGCTTGCGCGCGGATTCATTTCCCAACACAGCTTCGATGCCGCGCTCCAATCCGCCCGCGTCGAAGGACACCAACGTTCCCGCGCGGCCATCCTCAAGCAATTCGCCCATAACGCCCACCCTTGTGCTGATGGCCGGAACTCCGCAAGCCATGGCTTCGACGGTAACGCGCGGGCCGCCCTCGCAGGTGGAGGCGCAGACCACGGCCCGGCTACCGCGGTAAATGTCGGCCAAATCGTCGGCCGTTTCGACCCAATCCACGAACTCGGTCAGGCCACCGAGTCCGGCTTTTTGAATGCGGGCTTCGGTTTCCGCGCGCAAGGGCCCGCGACCGAGGAAAAGCGTGCGCACCGCAATCCCGCGCTTGTTTAGGGCGGCCAAGGCATCCACCAGTCGGTCCAAGCCCTTGTTGCCCACCATGCGCCCGACGAAACACAGATCGCGCACGACGGGGACTTCCTTGGGCCGAAAAACCTCAAGATCGATATAGAGCGATGGCAATACCAGGATTTGGTCGGCCTTGACGCCCCAAGCCGTCAACAAACGCGGCATCTCTCCGCGATTGACAACACGAAAGGCGCGCGCGCGACTGCGCGCCCAACGCACATAGGTGCGCGCGATCAGGCGGTCCAATCGCTCGCGCCAATCCGCCGCCACGGGGTAGCCGGGAACGTGGTGAATTTCGGAGAGGTAGGGCACGCCGCTCTGTTGCGCAAGGCGCGCCGATCCAAGGCCGTTGTAGAACCAGCCGTAATCGTGACTGACGATGAGCTTGTGATCGTGCTCGGCCAAAAGCTCTTTTCCTCGGCGCGCGACGAAGCCCGCCATTTTCGAACGGCCGCAATCGGCCGGATGAAAGTACACATTGTCGTGCACGCAATGCACGGTCGGCGGCTTGGGCGGCTGCGGGCAGATCACATCGATGCGATCGAACCAGCGCGAGAACTCAGCCTGCATGGAATAGAACGGACCCTGCTCCCCCACCGGAGTTTGGCGGTCGCCGCTGACCATCAAGAGACGCATCGGCGTTCCTCCAGCGCGGCCGCGTAAATGGCCTCCAAGCGATCGGCCAGGGCGCTTGCCGAATGCCGTTTGCGAATTCGCAAGCGCGCACGGGCCCCGATGGCGTGGCGCTCGTGTTCCGTAGCGAGCACCGCCTCTAGCCCCAGTTGAAGCTCCGCCAACTCTTGGCCCAAAAAACCCGTGCGTTCGTGCACGACGAGCTCCCCGACTCCGCCCACGTCCGTGGCCACCACCGGCAGAGCCCCGGCCGCCGCTTCAATTAGGGCCACCGGCATGCCCTCGCTGCGCGAAGTCGCCAACACGACATCCAGGCCCGCGATGATGCAGGGCATATCCGACCTGCTGCCGATCATGTGCACCCGCTTTGCAAGCTCTGCATCCATGGCATCCACGGCGCGTTCAAGCGCTCGGCGCTGATCGCCGTCGCCGACAAAGCACAACTCGGTGTTCGGATGCCGCTTGGCCATGCTTTCGAATAGTTGCAGCGCGAAGAGAGGCCTTTTGACCTCGGCCAAGCGCCCGATCACCCCGATCAGAATGCGCTCGGGCCCAACGCCGCACAGCTCACGCATGGAATTGTTTTGGGACCTAACCTGGGCCCGATCGATGGCCAAGAAAGGCTCCAGATCAATACCCGGTGGAGAGACCACCAATTTATCCTCAGTCGTCACGCCCAAACGCAACAGGTCCTCCGCAGTCGAGTGAGAAACGGCAACAATGCGGTCCGTTTCCAGCGCGAGTCGCTTTTCGATGCGCTGCAAACGCTCGGATACGATGTCCGGGAAATAGCCTTCGAGCACGTGCCCATGGAACGTATGCACGCGCGCCACTGCGGGCATGGTGCGCAGGGCCATGCGCCCCAGGGCACCCGCCTTGGAAGCGTGGGTGTGCACAAGGTCGGGTTCGAATTCTTTCAAGGCTCCCCTCAACTTGCGGCGCACCAAGAGATCGCGCAGCGGCGCAATATTGCGCTTGAGCCCGGGAATGCGCACGACCTTGAGACCGCGCTCCTGGGCAGCTTCGAACAAGTCGCCTTCACCCGGCATGGGCTGGCCCACAAACAGGCGCAGTTCGTGTCCGCGAGCTTGCAGAATCGGATCACTGGCCAAGACCTGACGCGCCGGCCCGCCGTGATTTAGGCGCGTCAACACGCGAGCGATGCGCATGGATTCCTCGGGGCCGTGTGGAGCTGCAATTGGGGCAAGGGGGTGTTCAGCAGGTACCGAGCTTGCGGACTGTGCTCGGTGCTAACGACCGGGAGCTGCAACCATCTCGAGCCTTGTTGGCACCGGTCTCCCCGTAAGTCTAGCTTGGCGGCCCCCGCTGCGCCCAGGGCGCTCCCGTGCACGCACCGCCTAGGGACTCTGCACTCCGTCCGCAGCAGACCCGAAATTCGACGCCGGATCCGGTTTGCCCAATTCCACCGTAGCTCGTGCCGCTCGCACCTCCGGTCGCAAACGCCGTGCTGCCCCTTGGAAGGCCCGGCCACAAGCTAGCTCTAGTAGAAAAGGCTCAGATGGTAGGCGACCAGTAGCGTGTAGGCGCCTGCCGCCATCCACAGCCCAAAGCGGGCCAAAATGAAATTCTTGTGCAGGCACAGCACCAAAAGCGAAAGGGCGATCAAGGTCGACTTGTACAGCACAAAGCGCACTCGTCCCGTTTCCAAAAGGAATTGGGCCACCGGGTTCAGCTCTATGGCTCCCGATTGCAGGTGCACAAGCGTGAAGTAGCTGTCGGCCACATTCATTAGTGCCACCCAGAGGATCATGCACCACAGTCGCTGGCTGTAGACATCGACGAAGGACCCCTCGACCTCCTCCGTTCGGCGCACGCGGCGCCGGCGGCCGCCGAAGAGGGCGTACCTTGAAAGCCGCGGTGTTGGGCGCTGGCGCCGATCGCGGTTTCGATTTCGAGCCTGGGATGCAGCGGATTGCTCAGCCTGCATAGGGTCCTGTTTTCCGCTGCTAGTCATGAATAGGGGCCGATCCCCGACCCCGCTCTATCGGACTGCTGGGGAGAAAAGCTGGAGCGATGTCGAGCACTCGAGTCCGGATTCCAGCCTCCATTTGAGTCTGGAACTCCACACTGTTCGGCCCTGAATCCAGCTCTTGGACCCAGTTGCCCATCCGCTGCCCCGAGCGTCCCAAAATCGCTATTCGGCACTGGGACCCCGCCGCACCAAAAGCGCGCGCAGGGTTCCCGGCGAGCCGGCGAAGGGGATCCGCCTCCGGCGCTGCGCAGCGTGGCCTAATTGCCGCCGGTAACGCCCTCGTCGCCCTCTTTGTCCTTGCCCTCGGCGGCTCGCCTCTGAGCTTCCTCGGTCAAAAGGCCGACTCCCTCTACACCCGGCAGTCCTGACGGCGGATCCCAGAAATCGGCCCAGATTGGTGAGCGGTAAACCTCGCCCGCCTGCCAGGGCCGGCGCACCGACGCGGCGGGCAGTTCCTCGACAACAATGTCCTCAACCCACCATTCCTCAAGCGTGGACCAATCGGCCAAGTACCTCAAGCGTTTGTAGGGGACCTTGAGTTCGCGCCCGGGAATCTCCGTCCACTCGCTGAATTCGATCGTGACCCAGCGCATATGCGGCTTCTTCCTGACGTGTTTGTCGGGGAAGGCGTACTTGATCTGCATGACCATGTCCGTACGCGGGTCGATATAGACTTTGAATTCCGTGATCGTCTCGTACTTCTTAACGATCATCGGGTACACATTCATGACCAGTGGCTGGGCCAGCCGCATGGCGTAAATCTCGGCCTGATAGTCGCTGGCTTCATCTACTTCGTCGCCCTCGTAAGCCAATTCAGCTTGCATAACGTCCAAAGAGAAGGGCATTAGACCCGTCAGGTACTCCAACCGCACAGCGGATTGTGCCGTGCGTCGGGCCTTGTCCGTGCGGTAGTAATTGCCGCGCATTTCTCGCCAGGCGATTCCCTCGAATAGCACTTCGCGCGAGAAATCCGGTCCACGCAAGGTCGGCTTGGCATACTCCGAAAGCAGAAACCCGTGCCCCATGGTGTCCAAGTGGGTCAAGCGCGGTTCGTAGTGATGCACCCGCCACTTCTCATTGTTCACCTTGTTGATCGTGCGCGAACGGCTGGTCAAGAGCGTGTCGTAACGCACTCCGCTTAGCTGGCGAAATTTCTCCATTCCGCCGCCGGCGGCGATCAAGCGCGCAATCATCTTTTGGCCGCGCTCAACGGCGGCGGGATCATCCCAAGCTGCCGATGGCTTGAGCTTGGGAATGACGCCTTGAAAGGCTTCCCGGACCTGGTCGGGCCCGATCGGGATTTGAGCCTCGGATAGCGGGGCCGCCAGGAAGAGGGCCAAGCCCAAGGTCAAGCAGCGAGCGGATATACGCGAGAAGTTCATGGAAGGTGGATGCCGTTTCGGAAGGGCCGTATCGAAAGGGGGCGATTGTCTGGACCCGTGTTCTGCAATTTGGGGGGTGCAACCTAGCTGGGACCGTCTGCCAGGCCCAGGGGTTCCCCTCGGAACCGCCAACCGGTGCCCAAGGGGATGGGGATTCTGGGCAGGAGCGGCGACCAGCAGCGCGCTGCACATAGGTTCGAGCCGGTGACCCCCACGCTCTTTTCGGAAGGATTTTGCACCAGCCTGAGCTTCCTGCAGCAGCCGAAGAGCGACTGCCCGATCAGCTCAAGAAGCCGCACAGCATGCATTCTACGGTCGGTACGAGAGCCCGTGAGTCCCAACCCATTTCCAACCATTATTGCGGTTCCGCCCCCCAGAGTGCGCTTTTTTTACTGCAACCAAGCGTTCGGGGCTCGAGCGCCCGTGTTGGAACCGAGTGAAGAACGTTGCGCGCCCCCCAACTCGCGCGCGGTTCTCAATCAGGCATCAATCAGGCCGCGATACACAGCCAAAGTTTCGTCGACCATACGATCGAGGCCGAAGTGCTCGGATACTCGCAGAGCGCCCGCCGCCCCCATCCGTTGGCGCAAGTCGGGATCTCCCGCCAAGCGCAGGAAGCCCTGGGCCAGGTCCTCCGCGTTTGCGGGCGGCACCAGAAGCCCCGTTTCGCCGTCGATGACAACTTCCGGCACGGCCGAAACCTGGGTACTGAGGCAGGGCAAGCTGGCGGCCATGGCTTCCAAGAAGACCAATCCCAAGCCTTCCCACAGGGAACTCATAACGAAGACGTCCGTGGCCCCCATGATTTGCGGCACGTCGCGGCGGATGCCGGCAAAGATCACACTCGAGCCCAAATCCAATTCCTCGGCAACGGCTTCGGCACGTTGCCTTCCGTCTCCGAAGGGATCGTCGCCGACCAGGAGCAAGCGCAACTGTGGGACTTCGCCCGCACGGGTGCCCGCGTCTGCGAGCGGGTTGGATTTGCGATTGAACGCTTGGCGCGCTTGGGCGAAGGCCCGCAGCAAAACATCGTGGGCTTTTTGGGGAGCGAAGCGCGCGACGCAGGTAAACACCACATCGTCCGCACCCAGCCCAAGTTCCGCGCGCTTCTTGCCGTGCACTTCGCTCGCCGCCGCACGGGCTTGGGCGAACGGCTCGGGATCAATCCCGTAGTAAATGCGCTTCTGCTTGGCCAAGGGCACGCCGCCGTACTGTTCGACGAAACGACCCACGTGATCGGACAGCACAATGGTCACCGCCGGCAGGCGCCCCACAATCGAGTGAATCCAGCCCACCAACGGGCGCTTGAGTACCTGCTCGTCATTGTGCTTGCCCGACACCAAGCGCGCACGCCTGCCCGTCAACCAAGCCAGGGGTGCGGAGAGCATGTCCGCCTTGAGCAGATGTGTGTGCACGATGTCGGCCCAGCGCATCATCGGCACAAAGCGCCGCATGCGCGTGTTGCCGCCGTGCATGACCTTCTTGGCTCCGGCCGCCTCGAAATCGGCCGCCAAAGTTCCGTTGCCCTTCAAATAGACAACAGCAACTTCGTGGCCCCGGCGCACTTGACCGGCCACCTGGGTCAAGAGAT
>JAJDES010000052.1 GCA_029259675.1 Planctomycetota bacterium | reverse complement strand
AGGGCCTTGTCGCGCAGCTCGCCAACGACCTGGGGTCCGACGACCGAGGTTTGCGGGATCGGCAGTGACAGCGTGTAGGCCACGCCTTGGGAGTCGGCGCCTTCGCCGAAAACGTCCAGGATCTGGTTGCGCAGATCGTTGGCCTCCGTGCCGAAAGGAGCTTCTCCGCTGGCGATGTAGGTTTGGGCGCGCGCGGGGTCTTCGGTGACAACAGCGTTCTTGATTCCAGCCAGCTCAAGCTGGGTCGCAATGTCGGCACCGCTGTGGGCTTCGTCGAAGTAAAGCCGCAGGTCCGCGGTGGGGGTGTCGCCGGCGCTGGACAGCGTCAGCTCAACCGGTCCCTTTTGGAGCAGATCTCCGAGCACGGCTCGAATCTCGGGGCTTAGGGTGTCGGTGTCATCCTCGGCCGCTTCGGTGTTCACATCTCCAGGTGTCTTGAAGCTGATGCGGAAGCCGGTGTAGGTGCCTTCGCCTTCGCCGAACTGAAGCACTTCCTTGACTGTCGCGCTCTGGCCGATTTGACCCGGGATGTCGCCCACGATTTCGCGCAACGTGTCGGTCTCCTGGGGCTCCTCCGTGCGCACGAGCATCTCGATTCCACCGATGAAATCGATGCCCATCTTTTCGTCGTCGGGCATGGACGCGAACAGTCCCAAGCCGCCGATGATGGCCAGGCTCGAGACACCCAAAGCCAACTTGGCTTTGTTGAGGAACTTGTAGTCGGCCTTCACAAGCCAGGTTCCCATGCTGAAGCTGGGCTTGGGCTTTTCGAGCGAGTAGTGCACCAGTACGCGCGTGATCACAAGCGCGGCGAACATCGAAGTGATGACGCCGTAGCAAAGGGTGATCGCGAAACCGCGCAGGGGACCGGTGCCGACGACGAACAGGATGATGCCCGTTATCAAGGTCGTCAGGTTGGCGTCGACGATTGTGACCAGCGCTCGATCGAAGCCGTTCTTCGCGGCTTGCTTGATGTTTCGGCCCTTGTCCTGTTCCTCGCGGATGCGGTCAAAGATCAGGATGTTCGCGTCCACCGCCAAACCGACCGTGAGGATTATGCCCGCGATGCCGGGCAGGGTCAGGGTCGCGTTCTTGAAGGCCAGGGCGCCCATCAGGAGCAGCAGGTTGGCGCCCAAGCTGATCGCGGTGAAGACGCCGAGCTTGCGGTAGTAGCCGATCATGAACAGCAGGATCGCGATCAGTGCGATGATGCCGCCGCGGAAGCCCCGTTGAACGTAGTCGGAGCCGAGGCTCGGACCGACGATTTCTTCCGCTTCGAGGATGGGGCGGATGCGCAGGGAGCCGGTGCGCAGCACGGTCACCAAACTGTCGACTTCCTGTTCCGAGAACTCGCCTTCGATGATGCCGCCGCCGGGCAGGCGGTTCTTGATGCGAGCGGTGGAGGCAATTACGTCGTTGAGGACGATGGCCATGACCCGGCCGGTGTTCTCGTCGGTGAAGTCACCGAAATCGGTGCGCTTGCTGGGCTTGAATTCGAAGCCCACGGCGGGATAGCCGAGGCGGTCTTGGGTGAAGTAGACCTTGCCCAGGTTTTGACCCGTGAATTGCCAAGGGTCCTTCGAGGTGAGCAGAATCTCGGCGCGTTCGAGTTCGCTGCGGCCGTCGGCTTTGCCCGGGAACCAACGGATGCCGGGGTTGGGTCCGCCGGCTTCGGCGGGAACGCGATTGAAGCGGGCCAGGGGCAAGTTGGGGTTCTCGGCCACCCACGCTTCGAGCTTGCCGCGCTCGGTGGTGGCGTCAGTGCCCAGGCTGGAGTAGTCCGAAATTTCGGCCAGGATCAAGAACTCGAGCTCGCCCAAGTTCTCAATGGCGCTTCGAATGGCGTTGTCGCTGACGAGTTCAACGGTTGCACCGCTTTCGTGGGCGACGGCGGTGGTGCCCAGGTAAGCGCGCGTCAGCTCAATCAGGTTGGTGCCGTCGATGGCCTTGTAGTGAATCTTCTCGGAGCCGATGCGGACGGTGCCGCCATTGCCCGGAAAGGATTCGATTTGAGTCTCGTCGCCGGTCAGGGCCAAAACGCCCGCGTCTCCCGGCCCCATGGCTGCACCTAGGGCGGCCTCCGCTTGGATTCCACCGAGTCCGGCCGAGCCGGGAATTTCGATCACGACCCTGGAGTTGCCCTCCTGGCGAATCGTCGGCTCCTTCAGACCGCTGGAGTTGATTCGATCGGAGATGATGTCGATCGTCTGCTGCAGGATCAGAGCCTTGTTTTCGTTCTCCGACAGTTCGCCGGCTCGAATCGCCGCATCAATGTCGATGAAGTACGAAAGTCGAGTACCCCCGCGGATATCCAGGCCCAAGCGGAAGGGCCGATCCTTGAAGATAAGGAGCCCCACCGAAATGGAGAGCAGGACGGCGATGATGGTCAGCTTGCGACCGAGGTTGTTAACCATGGCGAGAAGGGGGAGGCGAGCCTCCGGGGCGGAGCGATCCAGGCCGAGGGGCCTGTGTTGAAATCAGTCGAATGGCGGCGGAAAAGCACCGCCCCGAACTCGATGAAGGCTGAACCTGTGCGAGTGGGGCGGTTTGGGAATGGCTTGCCTCGGCCGCGGCGCGGGCGCGCGACCGGCGGCGCAACGGCTCTCAGACCTCGACGGTCTCTTGGACTTCGTCCTGGCTGGCGGCCCCGGCCTCGCCGGCATTTTGAGCCGCTTCGTGGGCCTCGCGGCGTCCGCGCTCGTGGTCGCGCTCGCGGCGGGCCTTGTCGCCCAAGAGCTCGCGCACGCGGGTCATCTTGCCGACGCGGTCGCGCAGGTAGTAGAGCTTCGAGCGGCGCACGTCTCCGCGACGGGTGACGACGATGTCCTTCACGCGCGGGCTGTGCAGCGGGAACAGGCGCTCGACGCCCTCGCCCTGCACGATGCGGCGCACGGTGAAGGAGCGGCGGATGCCGCGACCCTTGATGGAGAGAACCGTGCCGATGAACAGCTGCACGCGCTCTTTGTCGCCTTCGCGGATCAGGTAGTGAACCTCGACGGTGTCGCCGACGTGAACCGCGGGAAGGAAGGGCTTGCTCGCTTCGCGCTCGAGTTGATCGATCAAATGCATGGTTTCAGATAGCTTCGATGGGGAAGCGAGGGCCATCCCCGTTCACCGTTGGGTTCTGCTGCGACCAGCGGTCCAGCTTGGTAGGTAATCCGGCTCGTATCGGTCGAGCTCGGTTGTTCTCGTTGTCTTGTCTCGCGCGGCCTTGGCGGCCTTTTCAGTCTCTAAAGAAAGTCTGTGCAGCCTTATCAGGCGTTTGAACTAGCTGAGGTCCGGTCTGCGCTCGGCCGTGCGCGTCCGCGAGGTCTCAGCGCGCCAGGCGTCGATTGCGCCGTGATCTCCGTTGAGCAAAACCTCGGGGACTCGCTTGCCGCGCCAGACCCGTGGTCGGGTGTAGTGGGGGTAATCGAGACCGCCGCCGTGTTGAAAAGACTCCAGTTCCGCTGAGCGTTCGTCACCCAAGACACCCGGCACAAGGCGCGCGATGGCCTCGGTGATTGCCAGGGCTGGAAGCTCTCCGCCAGCCAAAATGAAGTCGCCGATCGAAATTTCGTCCCACTGCAACTCTTCACGGATCCGCTCATCGAAGCCTTCGTAACGACCGCAGAGCATGAGGATGCGCTCTTCCGATGTGAGCTCCGCGGCCTTGGTCTGGCCGAACGGTTCCCCATCGGGAGTGAGCAATATCCTCCGAAACGATCCGTGTTCCCTCTCCAACCATTCGACGCAGTCGAAGATTGGTTCAGGCTTTAGAACCATTCCGGGCCCGCCGCCGAACGGTCTGTCATCTACCGTGCGGTGCCGATCCCTAGTGAAGTCCCGGAAGTTGACCAGCCTTACGTCCACGAGCCCCTTCTGACCCGCAATCCCAAGGATGCTTGCGCGAAGATACGATTCGATCGCCTCGGGAAATAATGTCAGAAGCGCTATGAGCAAGGCTGGCGCCCCCCAGATTTAAGAGGCGAAAAGAGTAGGGCCCTAGGGCCCCTGGGTCAAGTGTGGGGGGGCGTCCTCAAGGGGCGCTCGAGGCCCGTTTCGCGGCGCGGCCTAAGGTCTTGAATTAGGAGATCTTAGGCTCGAACATCCGGCATGTTTACCGGACTCGTTGAAGCTTGTGTGGCGGTCTCGGGATGGGAGTCCCGCGGCAGCGGTGGCGTCCTGCGCCTACCCTCCCCCGGCCGGCTGGCCTCGGGCGAAAATTGGGGCGCCTCGCGGGGCGAGAGCATCAGTGTAAGCGGGGCCTGCCTCACCGTTTGCGAGCTGCTGGAGCCCGGCGGCAGCGGTTCTCGGCCCGATTCGGATCCTCTGGCCGACATGCTCTTCGAGCTGAGCCGGGAAACCCTCGATCGCACCTGTTTCGGGCAGCTGACGCCCGGCAGGGCGGTGAACTTGGAGCGCAGTCTGCGCATGGGCGACCGCCTGGGGGGCCATTTGGTCTCCGGTCACGTCGATGGACTCGGCCGGGTGGAGGCCATCGAGGACGTGGGCGACGGGGGGCGGATGTTCACTTTTTCCGTGGACCCCGGCCTGGATCGCTACCTAATCGAGAAGGGCAGCGTGGCTCTGGACGGCATCAGCTTGACAGTGGTCGGCCCCGGCGCCGGCCACTTCCAAGTGGCCGTGATCCCCGAAACCCTCGAGCGCACCAATTTGGGCAGCACCGAAATCGGACGCGGGATCCACGTCGAAGTGGACCAAATCGGCAAGTGGATCGAGAAATTGCTGCCGGGACGCTCCTAAATCCGGGCCTAGCAGAGTGCGCGGATCCGCGCCAAGACCGGATTCCGGTGCATGGGCCGTTGCGCCCAACGGCGAAACGAATGCAAAGTGCGCGGCTTCGCGGGCTTCACCAAAAGGGCCGCTTGTCGCCGAGCGAGCCTCAAGCCGGGAGAGCCGCCCGAGGGGTCGTCGTTAAAAGGCTCCGAACAGGACCGATGTGAAGGTCGTGACCGGCGCCGCTTCGCGGTAGTCCTCAAGTGAACGCACGACCAGTTGGATGCCCTCCAACACGCGGTCGTACAGCTCATCCTCGGTCAGCAACTTGCCCAACGAGCCTTCGCCGGTTTCGAGCTTGGCCAGGATGTTGTCCAAGTTCGTCACAGCGCTCTTGGCGCGATCGCGCATCTCTTGATCATTGATGAGCGCGGCCACCAAACCGTCGCCCTCGAGCATGTCGCCGCTCAAGCGTTCCAAGTTGCGAATCAACTTGTCGTCGTAAATCAAACCGCCGACGGTGCCTTCGCCGCTGCGAATGCGGTCCACAATGGCGCGCGTGTCCTCCATGATTTGGGCCAACTGCGCTTCCATGACTTCGTCGTAGAGCAAGGCACCCAAGGCGCCCTTGCCGGCAGCCAAATCGGCCGCCGCAACTTTCAGGCTGGAGATGGTTCCGTTGGCGTCATCCACAAGCACGACGAGCTTTTCATACAACTCTTCGTTCTTGAGGATCTTGCCCACGGTGCCTTGGCCGGCTTGCACGTCGGTTGTGATCGTATTCAAGTTGTCGAAGGTGCCCTGGAAGTCGTCGATCGCTTCGCTGACGCGATTGGCCAGTTCTTCATCGCGGAAGAGCTTGCCGAGCAAGCCGCGGCCTTCGCTCGCCTCGGAAACCAAGTTGTCGAGGTTGCCGAGGATGTTTTGCAGGGACTCGCGATTGTCTTCGATCACGCCTCCGAGGCTGTCAAAGATGGACAGAGCGACTTCTCCGCGCAGGCGCTGATCCGAAAGGTTCGGCACTTTGGGAGTGCCCGGCGTGCCGGTCTCTATATCAATGTCACGCCCGCCGAGCAGCGTCGTCTCCTCGATGCGAATGTGGTAGTCCTCGTGCAATTCAACCGGCGTTTCCAAGGAGAGCACGGCCACGATGCGCTTGTCGATTTCCGCGTCGGGCACAAAGCTCATGTTGGTGACGCGCCCGACTTTCATGCCGGCCACGCGCACCGTGTCACCGTTGCGCAGACCGTTGGCTTCCGCGAATTCGACCGTCAAGATTTGGCGATCTCCGAACCAGGAAAGTTCGTACAGCCACAGTGTGTAGACCGCTAGCAGTGAAAGCGAAGTCAGGAAGAAGATTCCCAGGATGAGGTGGCGCGTGGGGCTCATGATTCTTGGACGGCTAGTCGGGGTCCTTGCCAAGGAAGCGCTTGACCCGAGGGTGGCTACTGGAAATGAAATCCTCGGGGCTGCAGTCAACGACCGTATTGCCCGCTTCGAGCAAGAGGACCCTGTCGGCGACGACGCGTATGCAGCTGACCAGGTGAGTGACGACGACCGAAGTGATGTCGAGTGTGTTCGCGAGTTCGCGAATCAGGCGATCGACACCCTGTGAGGTCTCGGGGTCCAAACCGGAATTGGGCTCGTCGTAGAGCACGATTTCCGGATCGGTGATCAGGGCTCGGGCCAGGCCCACGCGCTTGCGCATGCCGCCCGAGATTTCATTCGGGAACTTATCGAAGGCGCCATCGAGCTTGACGAGCTCCAACTTCGCATTCACACGATCGAGGATCTCGGCCTCGGTCAGGTCTGTGGTCTCGCGCAGCGGCAAAGCGATGTTGTCGCCGACGCTGAGCCAGTTGATCAGCGCACCATCTTGAAAGAGGTAGCCCATGCGCCGACGCAAATCGCGCAAATCGTCCGGCTTGATCGTGCTCATTTCGTGGCCACCGACGAAGATCGAGCCGCTGTCCGGCTTCATCAAACCGATGATGTGGCGCAGGGTGACCGATTTGCCCGTGCCGGAGGGGCCCATGATGCACAGGGTTTCCCCGCGCACGACTTCCAGTGAGAGCTTGTCGAGCACAGCTTTCTCACCAAAGCGCTTGGTGACGTCCTCGAAGCGAATGACGGACTCCGCTCCGCTCGCCGGTCCCTGTGTGCCTTGGTGCTTCATCTCTGGTAGAGAAACCAGGTCATGAAGTAATTGGAAATGATGATGGCGATGATCGAGTCGCGCACGGCTTGGCGCGTTGCGTTGCCGACACCGAGTGCGCCGCCGGTGGTGCGCATGCCGGCACTGCAGGAGATCGAGGCAATCAACAGGCCGAACACAAAGGACTTGAACAGGCCGCCGTACACATCCTTGGGGAAGGGGAAGAAGGCGCCGGGCGTTTGCAGAGCATCAATGGCCGAATCGAAGTAAAGCTGCAAACCGACATTGAGTTGAGCTTGGGCCACAAAGGCTCCACCAAAGATGCCGATGGGGTCGCAGATGACCGTCAGCAGCGGGCAAATGATGGCGACGGTGACCATGCGCGGGACGACTAGGAAACTCTTGGCGTCGATCGAAAGCACTTCGAGCGCGGCCAACTCATCCGAGACGGCCATGGTGCCGATCTCCGCAGCCAGGGAACTGCCGACGGTGGCTGCGATGATGGTTGCCGTGATGAAGGGGCCCATCTCGCGCGTCATGGAAACGGCGACGATGGTTCCGATCTGGTCCTGTTGACCAATGCGCGAAAGTTCGAGCCCGGTTTGCAGGGAAACGACCATGCCCATGAAGAAGCCCACCAGGAGCACCACGTGCACAACCTTGACCCCCGACACATACAGGTGCTCGGTAATCAGTACACGTCGCTTCCAAACGTGGTTCAGCCGCAGGCAAACCTGTAGGAACAAGTCGACCACATAGCCGATGTTGGCGCTGAACTGGCGCACGGACCTGAGCGGATTCATCGCTTAGGGATTCAAAGGCGTGGAAGAATGATGGGGAGGGCCGGGAGTGATCGAGGCGGGGATGATTCCCACCTGGGGCTTGTCTGCACGGAATTGGGGTTCGTTGTCTGTCGCGGGGGGGAGATCGCCTTCCCTGCGGGCCGGCCATCCGGGTCCGGGGAACGCGGGTCGCAGCCACTCGCGCCCTACCCCGTGGGCGTGGCGCCAGCGAATGAGACCGAATAGCAGTGATGTCTCGTCGACGCGCAGGCCGGATTTCATAAGCGTGCGCTTGGACCAAAGGCCGGTGAATGAGCGGCGATCTTCAAATTCATCGGCTTCGCGCCTCCAGAGGCCGCCCCAGGACCTTTCACGCTGTATTTCATTTCCGTCATCCTTGCAGGCCCAAAGCTGGTAGAGCCAGCCATAGTGCAGATCCCACGCTTTGTGAGGATTGAACGGGTTGAGCTCGAGGGTGTGGAAACTGCGCACACCCGCATCGTTTTCCCAGCGGAATAAGGGCCACAGCAGCCTGCGCTCCAGGCGCTTTTCGGTCTTTTTTTCCGTGGCCACCGAAGAGCGCCAAAAGGGCACGACGTGGAAACTGTCGCGGCGATAATCCTCGCTGTCCTCCTCGCGCCAGTGGAATACGGGCCACAATACGGTGGTGGCAGTCAGGCTCTGATTCTTGAAGTGCGAGTAGAAGGGCCACACGCGTACGCGCTCCTCAGCCCGCGGGCGCGTTCCCCCCGATTGAATGCGCACCAGGGGCCAGGGGAAATCGAGCGCCCAGAAATCGCGCTCTTTGTCGCGCGCGAAGCCGAAGAAGGGCCAAAGCCAAGTCCAGCTGCGATAACTTTCGCGCTTAGTTTTGCCGAAGATCGGCCAAAACATCCATTTGGTTTCTTCGCGCTCCGGACCCAGCTGCACCTTGTTGCGGTGGTAATGGAAAAAGGGCCAGAGATAAAAGCGGCGGTCGTAGTTGTCTTCGATGCGCGAGCGCCCGTACAGGGGCCACAGTCGGAAGCTGGATTCTCCGTTGCCTGTGGTCCAACCGAGCACAGGGTAGAGGAAGTGCTTGGATGAGCGGCCGTTGCGTTCGGCCGACGCGTACAGTGGGAAGAGCACAAAGCGAATGCGATCGTAGGTAAGGAAACGCTCCACTTCGCCGCCAAAGGGGAACCACGCGAAATCCAGGTCGCCGTAGCGATCGCGGCCGGCATAGGTTCCGAGCAAGCTCAGGAATTCCCAGCTTTCGCCGCCCGCGTCCCAATCTTCCGAGCGCCAGAAGTAAAAGGGGTAAAAGATGGAGCTGGATTGATCCTCATCTTTGTAATTGCGACCCAAGGGCACCAAAAAATGGCTGAGGTGCGTTCCTTCGGCATCGCTTTGCCAGGAGACGAGTGGTCTGACGGCGTGCAATACCGCTTCGCTATCCAGGTCGGGTTGGTCGCGCAAAAGCGCACCGAACAATAGTTCGCTGCGAACTCCGCCGCCGGCCGTCGATTGGCGCGAGTAGAGCGGCGCCAAGTGAATGTCGGAACCGCTGGATGCGCAGGCGGTGAGCCAGGGCAGCAAGCTGAGTACCAAGCAAGCGAGGGCCCGGAGGACCGCGTTGCTTGGGGTCCCGTGGATTGGATTGCCGGCGGCGGGACCCCGGGCGGCGGGCGCGCCGCGGGCCGATCTCAGTCGCATTCCCGGTGCGCTCCGCTCGGGAGGCAAGGGATCGGAGACCACATGGGCCTTGGCCGATTGGAGGGCACGGGCATTGGGCGAGGGGGCGAGCACTGGAATGGTTTAGGGGTTCGCGGCAAGCGGAGCAAGCACACAGGGGACGTCTCGTCTGCGCTTGTTCCCTCCCAGGGGGCCTGTTAGCTTGCCGCGCATCGCCATCGTCCTGGATTGGACACGCTGCGGTGGGAAAGGCTGATGATCTACAAAGCGGATCGGCATGGGCAAGTCGCGGCGATGTTTTGTTGCCGATCCTGTTACCGGACGCGGCATTTGATGAAACTGAGCGAGCGGATCCCGCCGCGCGACGAAGCGAACGCTTGTCCCTGACTCCTGTCTGAGAATTACAGCCCGAGCATTAGCTGTTTTTGCAATGACCACCATATTGTCCGGCATCCAGCCCAGTGGCACCCCACACCTTGGCAACTACTTCGGTGCCATTCGCCAACACATTCGCTTGCAGGATGATCGAGCAGAGGCTTTTTACTTTATTGCCGACTATCACGCGCTGACGACCAGTCGCGATCCGGTTCAATTGCGAGAACGCGTGCGCGAAACGGCCATCACCTACCTGGCCCTGGGTTTGGACCCCGAGCGGGCGGTGCTGTTTCGCCAAAGTGACGTGCCCGAAGTCTGTGAGCTGACTTGGCTGCTGGCGACGGTGACGGGTATGGGGCTGTTGGAGCGAGCCCACTCGTACAAAGACAAGGTGGCCCACGGTGTGAAGCCCTCCGTGGGTTTGTTCGCCTACCCGATTCTGATGGCAGCCGACATTCTGGCCTACGACTCCACCCAAGTTCCGGTCGGCAAGGATCAAGTTCAGCACGTCGAAATGGCCCAGGACATGGCCGGCCACTTCAATGCGGCCTACGGCGACGTATTTGTGCGCCCCGAGCTGGTGCTGCCCAAATTGGACAAGCACGCCAAGGTTCCCGGCTTGGACGGCGAAAAGATGAGCAAGACCTACGGCAACGATCTTTGGATTTTTGCTTCGGGCAAGCCGCTCAAAAAGGCCATTGGTCGCATCGCCACCGACAGTCGCGCTCCCGAAGAGCCCAAGGATCCTTCGCAATTGCTGTTGTTCGACTTCCTGCGACTCTTTCTCGATAGCGAGGAAATCGAATCTTGGAGTTCACGCGTGCGAGCGGGCGGCGAGGGCGCTCCCGGCTACGGGCACCTCAAGCAGCGACTGATCGCGGCCATCGAGGAATTCTTTGCTCCCGCCCGCGCGAAGCGCGAGGAACTCTTGGCGGATCCGGCCGAAGTGGATCGAATCCTGGCGCGCGGAAGCGAGCGCGCGCGAGAACGGGCCTGCCGCACACGGGACCGGGCCCTGGCGGCCTGCGGGCTGCGCTAGGGGCCCCGAGCAGCTTTGAATTGATTCGAGCCTAAGAGAATGCTCGCATGGGCCGACATATCTAGGAACAAGCATGGGCGCCTGGCCCGCGGGATGGACCTAACGGGATCCTCGGCCGTACGAACGCCGTGCATCGCTTTGATTGACGACGCGCTCCGCGCGCAGCCTTTTCCATGATGAAAGACCTACCGCTTTGGAAGTTGCTGTTGCTCCTGGGATGCATTCATTTGGCTGCTTGCCGCTCGAGCGGCGCGGAAGATGGGGCCCGGGCGAACGGCATCTCCGGACCCATCGCCGCACCTTGGACAGCTGAGTTCCTCAAGCCCGCGGGCTTGACTGCGGCAACGATTTGGATCGAGGGTCCGCGCGGACTCGCCGAGCACTTGGCCATTCGCCAGGATGACAGCACTTCCGTTTACTCCGAAAAAACGGTGCCCCAGGGCTTCCTGCGCACCCTTCGCAGCAAGGGTGAGGGCTGGACGGAGTTGCATGCGCAAATCGATCAATGGGAGTTGGTCGCCTTTGAAGAGTTGCGCGTGCTCGAGCGCTTTGGAGCATCCAACATTCGCATTCGCGCCAGCGGCGATGTCTTTTGGCAGTGCGAGGGACAGGAGTCGCGACGCGGCGAAAACCTGGAGTTCAACTTCGGGGTCGGGCCGCCTTAATCGCGTCCATGGGAATTGAACGTAGTGTAGATCGAATGGAAGCCGGGACGACTTTGAAGTCGCGACTCCTGCCGCTCGTTCTGTTGTTGGCGGTTGTCGTCAGCACCAGTAGTTGCAACTTGTTCGCAACGGCTTCCAAGCGTTCGACGGCGGGCCCCTACGATCAATTGGGTGCGGCCGAGCGAGAGCGCGTTGCCGAAGCCAGGCGCGATCGCGAAAACGGCTCCCGTCACCGAGCGCGCGCGGTCTTGAGATTTCTCACGGATGTGGCACCGCTCAATTTGCCCGTTGCCATCGCGCTGCAGGAATTGGAGCTGGAGATGCTGGCGGCGGGCGATCGCATCAGCGGCATGGAGGAGGAGCCCGTCCAACCCGGCACCGAACAGCAGGGTCCCGCCGAACGCTTGCGCCGGCTTTATCGAACTCGAGCAGAGAAAAATCCCACGCCGGTGGCGCTGGTGCTCGCCGCGCGCTTGGAGGGCGACGGCCCGGCGGCCTTGGCGCTCTTGGATCGCGCGCTCGATATCGATTCAACGTGCAATTGGGCCCATTACGGGCGCGCTCACGTCTTGGCCCAAGCCGGCGATTTTCGCTCTGCCCGCGAAGCACTCGATTTGGCCCTCAGGCAGGATCCCGGGCACCTTCCCAGTCGGCGATTGGAGGCCGCCTTCCTCAGCCGCGGGTCCAAATTGGACTTGGCAATCAAGAAGCTCGAGTCTTGGCTGGAAGATGCAGAGCAGGATCCCTTGGTGGATCCCAAGCTGCGTCAGGGGGCCGAGTTGGACTTGCTTTCGCTCTACGCGCTGACGGATGACACCGATCGCGTGGAAGACCTTGCAGATCAATTGTTGGAGCGTCACGCGGCAGCTGCTCAGCGCATCGATTTGGTTGTTGCAGCCGCGCGAATTTCCGATCGGGATCCGAAGGGTGCCCTGCGCGCTGCTCGCGAGGCGGCCGAAGCGGATCCCAGCAATCCGTTGCCGCACGTTCAGCAGGCCATGGTTTACGACTACTGGCTGGATAAGCCTGAGGATGCCTATCGCGTGTGGGGGCAAGTGCTCGAGCTTTGCCGCGCGGCCAGCCAAAACCAAAGCACGGGTTTTGCCGGCAACCAGCGACCGGAACCGGCCAGCTTTCAAGTGTTGCTCTTTTGGGTATACGCCCAGGCTCGACTCTCGGAGTTGAGCTCCCGGGGCTATGGCCAAAGCGCTCAAGCGGGCACGGTCGAATCGACATGAGGCCCTCACCTCCCACGGGCTCCATGTTGATGCGCGGCATCGAGCGTGGCCCGTTTTCAGCCGTTGAAGCTGTGCACGGAGCCGCGGCCATGCGTACCGCTGAACGATTCGCGAAGTTCATGGTCACCGATTTGCAATCGTGAAGGCCGTTGTTCAACGGGTCGCGCGGGCGTCGGTGCGCACAGATGGCGAAGTTGTGGGTCGCATTGATGCAGGCGCCCTGGTGCTGCTCGGAGTCATGCGCGGCGACGGCAAGCGCGAGGCTGAGCAACTTGCGGCGCGCATCGCCCGCTTTCGATTTTTCGGCGACGATCGGGGACGCATGAATTTGTCCGCTCTGGACCTGGGTCTGCCGATGTTGGTGGTCAGCCAGTTCACTTTGGCGGCGGATGGGCGTCGCGGGCGTCGGCCGTCCTTCGACCGCGCTGAGGATCCCGGTCCGGCCGAGGCCCTGTACGAGTACTTCCTGGAGCAACTGCGCTGCCTGGGACTCGAGGTCGAGATGGGGCGCTTCGGGGCCAAAATGGAAGTGGAATTGGTCAACGACGGTCCCGTGACCTTTGCCCTGGAACAAAGCCCGTCCGAGCAAACGGGCTGAATCCGAGCCCGCGGCCGGCCGGCCGAGGATGGAACACCGGCCTGCAGTGCGGGGAAAGCGGGCTGAACGAAGGCGCCGACGGGGGCCCGGCTGCGCCCGTTGAAAGCCGCCTGAAGGGGCCTTTTTGAAAGCCCGTTCGCAGGAGGCCCAGCGGACGCAAAGTCTTGCTTGACACGGAGATAATGCCGTCGAATACTCGCTTTTCGTCCTTCAAAAAGAGGCGTTCCCTCGCCTCGCGGACTTGCCGCGCAGCGCTCCTTTTGGAGCCCACCACCAGACGGCCTCTTCGCCGAGTTTTGAGCCTCCTCCGCGGGGCGATTGAAACCTTCGGCGGCGCGGGTTTGGGCGGCAGATCCGGAGGGAGATCAGTTCTGGGAAACGTCCCTGAATTGGGGGGGAGCCTTTCGGGCCGGCAACGGCTGGGACGGCCGGCTGCAGCGACTGCCCGAAGGTGGTGCCCGGAGCCCCGATGACTCGGATCCGGGCATGGAAACCACAGACCAGCGAACCAGGAGACGGAATCAGACGATGTCAGGCTTGGATCCCCAAACGACGACCAAGAAGGAGCTCGTCAACCGCATCGCTGAGCAAAGCGGTCAGACCAAGGTTGTCGTCAAGGAGATCATCCAGAGCTTTCTGGATGAGATCATTCATGAGCTGACCCTCGGCAATCGCCTGGAGTTTCGCGAATTCGGCGTGTTTGAGGTCAAGGACCGCGCCGCGCGCCTGGCTCAAAATCCGCGCACACTCGAAAAAGTTGAAGTGCCCGCAAAGCGCGTGGTCAAGTTCAAGGTCGGGCGCATGATGCGCGAGCGCGTTTGCGAAGAGTATTGGAACCACGCCGAGGAAGAAGAGAGCCAGGACGATGTGCCGCCGGCCGCACCGCCGCCGCCGCCGCCGCCCGCTTCCAACTCTCCGTTCTGATTTTCTCTTTCGGGGCCCACTCGTCGGTTTGCGAGGCCGCAGTCGAAAGGGTTTTGCATGGGTCCCCGCGCGTGAGCTTGCAACCTGTCAGTTGCCGTTAAGGCAAGCGCCCAGGTAGCAACTTGGGCGGGCCGGCAGCGGACACCGAACGGGTCCGTAGCGCAGCAACACCTGGCAAACCATTCGAGGACTTGACTGCGATCGGCGGATGGGCCCGGTCCATGAACCCGGTCCATGAACCCGGTCAAAAGGCCCGGTCAAAAAGCCCGGTCAATCGGACTGTGGGTGCCGAGACAGCATCGGCCCCGGCTCCGCAAAGCGTGGCCGAATCCGTGGCTTGCGAAAACTGCGCTCGCGGACGAGCGAATGCCTGCCCGGCGCTAGAGCGAATCTGCGCTCGGGAACCGAGGCGTTCCAAAGCGCAGATTGGCTTGCTCTAAACCTTTTGATGTGCGTTGCAAAGCGGCTTGGCAGCTGCCAGGCCTCGATCGATATCGGCGATCAAGTCATCCACATGCTCGATGCCGACGGACAGGCGCACCAGACCGTCTTGCAATCCGGCGGCATGACGTTCGGCGGCCGGGATGCTGGCGTGGGTCATCAACGGGGGCACTTCCACCAGGGATTCCACGCCGCCCAGGGATTCGGCCAAGGTGAAGATCTCGGTCGCACAGGAGAAGGCCTTGCCGGCTTCAACTCCGCCCGTCAATTCGAAGGAGACCATCCCGCCGAAGGCACTCATTTGGCGCTTGGCCAATTGATGCTGCGGGTGACTCTCCAATCCGGGGTAAATCACGCGCTCGACCAAATCACTCTTTTCCAGGTGCTTGGCGATGGCGACCGCATTCTCGCAGTGACGATCCATGCGCACGGCCAAGGTTTTGGTGCCGCGCATCACGAGGAATGCATCCATCGGGCCCAATTGAGCTCCCACGGCATTCTGAACAAAGGCCAGCTCCTCGCGCAATTTGTCGTCGTTGCCGCACAGGCATCCGCCGACCACATCCGAATGACCGCCCAGGTATTTGGTCATGGAGTGAATCACCAAGTCCGCACCGAACTCGAGCGGCCGTTGCAGGTAGGGCGTGGCAAAGGTGTTGTCCACTGCGGTCAGGATCCCGCGCGCCTTGGCGAGCTTGCAAAGCGCCTCAATGTCGCACAAACCGAGCAGCGGATTGGTCGGCGTTTCGAGGTAGAGCAACTTCGTTGACGTGCGCAGGGCAGCTTCGATCGCACCGTCTTCGCTGGCGTTCACAAAGCTGAACTCGACGCCCATGGGCGCGAAGATTTGCATGAAGATCCGATACGTGCCGCCATAGAGATCGTTGCCGGCGACCACGTGATCTCCCGGGCGCAGGCGACTGGC
>JAJDES010000510.1 GCA_029259675.1 Planctomycetota bacterium | reverse complement strand
TCGCGCCGTGATCATCAAGATCGATCCGGAGCGCATGAACATCGTCATTTCGCGTCGCAAGCTGCTCGAAGAGGAGCGCGCGCGTCAAAAGGCTTCCCTGCTCAAGGACATCGAAGAGGGCCAGGTCCGCATGGGCACGGTCAAGAACATCGCCGACTTCGGTGTGTTCGTGGACTTGGGCGGCATCGACGGTCTGCTGCACATCACCGACATGTCCTGGGGACGCATTCAGCATCCCTCGCAAATGGTCGAGCTCGACCAGGAACTCGAGGTCATGGTCTTGCGCGTCGATCACGACCGCGAGCGCATTGCCCTGGGTCTCAAGCAGAAGCAATCGTCACCGTGGGAGGGCATCGAAGCCCGCTACCCGGTCGGCAGCAAGCACGTCGGCGACGTGGTCAACATCATGTCCTACGGTGCATTCGTGCGCTTGGAAGAGGGCATCGAAGGTCTCGTGCACATCTCCGAAATGTCCTGGACCAGGCGCGTCAACCACCCCTCCGAACTGGTTAAGTCCGGTGACAAGGTTGAGGTTGTCGTGCTCGAGATCGACATGGAGAAGCAAGAGATTTCGCTCGGCATGAAGCAGGCCGAAACCAACCCCTGGGAGATGGCCGCGGAGAGTTATCCGGTCGGTACCGTCATCGAAGGCGCGGTTCGCAACCTCACTTCCTACGGCGCTTTCGTCGAGATCGAAGAGGGCATCGACGGCCTCCTGCACGTTTCCGACATGAGTTGGACCAAGAAGGTCGCTCACCCCTCGGAAGTTGTGAAGAAGGGCGACAAGCTGCAATGCGTTGTGCTTTCTGTCGATACCGACAAGAAGCGCATCGCCTTGGGTCTCAAGCAATTGCAAAAGGATCCGTGGCAGGACGACATCCCCAACAACTACCACGTGGGGGATTTGCTGTCGGGCTTCGTGACGAAGATCACCAACTTCGGTGCTTTCGTGAAGCTGGAAGACGACCTCGAAGGCCTGTTGCACATTTCGGAACTTTCGGATCACAAGATCGAGAGCCCCGAGGAAATTGTGCATTCGGGCATGCGAATCGAAGTGCGAGTCATTCGCGTGGACATCGCCGAACGCAAAATCGGCTTGTCCTACGTGCACTCGGACTTTGATGAGAACCAGGCCATCGCCGCAGCGGCCATCAAGGCCGCCGGGGCCGCCGGTCCGGAGGGAGACGCTGCTGAGGCAGCTCCCGCAGAGGAGGCGGCAGCAGAGCCTGCGAGCGAAGTGAAGGCCGAAGCCAAAGCGGAAGCCAAAGCGGAAGCAGCTCCTGCGGAAGAAGCTCCTGCGGAAGAAGCTCCGGCCGAAGAGGCTGCAGCGGAAGAGCCGAAGGCTGAAGACCCCGCCTAATGGGTATCGTTGCGCGGGAGGCCCTTGATAGAGGGCTTCCCGCGGTAACCTCGGTCAGCACGCTGGGTACGCCGTGACATGCGGACAGAGCGCATGGCATGGAACGGTTGTGTAAGCGCTGAGCGCGGTATCCGGACCGGCTGCGGAATTCAATTGGATAGCTCCATAATGCAGCGGTGCGCCAACTGGCTTAGCCTTGTGCTACTTATTGGGCTCGCTGCCTGCGCCGCAACCAATGGTTCCGAGCGGGCGCGAACGCGATCCACGGAAACCATGGATCCGGCCTTTCGGCTGCTAAGGCTGGCTTTGAATGATGGGGATTTGGTCGTAGCGCGCGGCCTATTGCAGGGGATCCAAAACCGAGCTCCAAGTGGTGCCGCGCTTGAAATGGCCGCCGGCTTTGAGCAATTGTTGCGCGGTCGCGAACTTGCCCAAGGAATCACTCTCGGCTTGCGCGCCGAAGAGCATCGCGATGACGCCGAAGCCATTGTCGCTTTGGACGTTTTCCTTCAAATTCAGAATCAACATCCGCACCCCATTGAGTTGAGTCTTGATTTGGCGCGCATGCGCCAATTGAAGGTGTCGATGGATGCGGGCGGTTCAGAAACCCGCAGGTCCCTGCATCACTTCTTGCCCGCTTCCCAGCCGCTTCGCTTGGGAGCGGGAGGGCGCTTGGAACAAAACCTGGGGCTTGTGGAACTGGATTTCGGTGACGCCTTAGCTCGTCGCGATCGATTGGAAATCGAGGTGACAGCCTGCAGAGTCCAGCTTGAGGATGGCGAAGTCTTCAGCGTGGCCTTGGGCGAGGCCCAGTTGGAATGGGTCGGCCGGGCGCCCTGGTTGCCGAGTTCAGATTTGGATCCGGAAGTGTTCTTGGAGTACATCCAGGCGCGCAGGATTAGCTTGCCCGCGGTTCTGGAGCGGGCCGTGCGCATTCCCCCGCAGCAGTGGAATGAGACCCTTGTCGCTCTGGCGGAACTGGCGCCGAAACTGAATGATGGCCGCCTGGGATACATCACCCCGGCCATGCGCTGGCTTGCGCGCAGCGCGCGACCCGGCGGCGACCCTCAAGTGTGGCGACTTGAATTGGAGCGTCACCGCAAATTGCACGGCTCCATACGCAATCCATTGGACCTACCTGAAGATCGTTAGGAAGCACATATCGCGCCATGTCTCAGTCCATTTCAGTTGAAGCGAGCGTGCACGCATTTGAAAGGCGCTCGGTTGACTTGATCGAGCCGAAGCAGCTCAAGGCCATGCTCGAGAAAGGGCGGCCGCTGCGGATCAAATTTGGAATGGATCCCAGTTCACCGGATTTGCACGTGGGGCATGCGATTCCGCTCCTGATGCTGCGCGAGTTGCAGGACCTCGGTCATACCATTGTTCTCATTGTGGGGGATGCCACGGCGATGGTGGGCGACCCCACCGGTCGCAACAAGCTGCGGCCGCAGCTGACGCGTGAGGAAGTTGAACGCAACTTGAATACGTACACTTCCCAGGCCGCATTGGTTTTGGATATGGAGCGAACGGAAGTGCGCCGCAATTCAGAGTGGTTTGACGCGATGGACTTTCAAGCCGTATTGCGCTTAACCAGTCGCATGACCGTGGCGCGCATGATCGAGCGCGATACATTCCAAACGCGCATCCATAATGAGGAGCCGATCGGCATCCACGAGTTTCTGTACCCGTTGATGCAAGGTTGGGATTCGGTCGAAGTAAAGGCGGATGTCGAATTGGGCGGCACCGACCAGCTCTTCAATCTGCTGGTGGGCCGGCACTTGCAAGAGCAGGAAAAGTTGCGGCCGCAGGTTTGCGTGACCCTGCCGCTGCTCAACGGTCTCGACGGCCGCAAGATGAGCAAGTCCTACGGCAACGCCATCGGCTTGACCGAAAGCGCCGCTGAAATCTTCGGCAAAGTGATGAGTCTGTCGGATGATGTCATGCCGATTTGGTACCGCTTGCTGACCGATCTCTCCGATGCAAAGCAAAGCGCTTTGTTGGCCGGGCATCCGCGCGAAGCCAAGGCCCAATTGGCCCAGAGCGTTGCCGAACGCTTTGCAGGCTCGGATGCGGCTCAAGCGGCTCGCTCAGCGTTTGATCGTCAATTCCGCGATGGCAAGCTGCCGCAAGACATCCCCGAGCGCAGCCCGAGCGACTGGCCCGCCGACGGATTGCCGCTCTTTGTGCTCTTGCGCGAAGTGGGCTTGGCCAGCAGCAGCAACGAAGCGCGGCGCGTCATCCAGCAGGGCGGAGTGCGCTTGGGCGGCGAGCCGCACAGCGATCCCGCAGAGCGCATTGCCGCGCCCACAGAACCGCTCTTAGTGCAAGTGGGCAAACGCCGCTTCGCCTACGTGACGTCCAAGTAAGCGTCCCCGGAGAGAGTCACGGCTGCCAGAGACCGGGGCCCTTAGGTATGGGATGACGCCCAGTCCGCAGTCTGCGAAGAAAGGCGCCCGTTGGTCGGCAATCCCGGGTTAGCGATTCAAGCAGAGCCCCATTTCAGGCGGTCCGGCCGAACTTCATTTGCCTGTAGCGTGGGCGATCCATGGACCCCGCCAATCGGCCCCGAAGTCCACCGGTCTAGTGAGAGGTGATGATCGCGTAGGTCATGCTCATGGGTTCCATGTTGGGATCATCCAATATCAATTGAATCTCACCGGAAGACATGCTGATTTCCGCGTCACTCTTGAGCCCGACTCGAATCGCCCAACTCGCACTGCGACCGCGACTGTCGGGATCGACGGCTTCTGTACTGACTTGGAGCCAGTCCTTGGCGCTGCCCGTGATGCGGGTATCGGTGATTTGAACGCGAAGACCGTCTAAATTGGCTTTGAGTTCTGTTACGGCCTCCGGCAATTCGTCGCCGGGCTCACCGACGCGCAGCACAATCCGGTTTGGAACAAGCTGAATGTCGCCGATAACATTGACCATTACGCGCACAGGTAGGACGATCAGGGCTTCCCCGGCTTCATCAACCGTGTACACATCGATGGTCATGGGGCGCATGCGGCCTGCGGGGAGTGGCGGCAAGGCCGCGACATCCAGCGTCCAGTAGGGGGCACCGTTGCGTTCGTGTTCCGACAGCTCCGCAGTGAAACCGGCGGGTATCGGGCCGAGATGGGAAACGCGCGCCGTGGCTCCGGCAATGGGGCGAATTTCGAGCCGACCACCTCCACCGACGCTGCTGGGAATTTCCGTCAAGGAAATAGCCGCGGGCACAAGATCGAACGGCAGGTCCACCTTGAGGCTGCATTCCAACGTCAAGTAGGGGTCGTTGAGTGAATCGGTGACGATCCGCACCTGCATCAACTTCGGCTTGTTCTTGTCGCGGATGGAATTCGTATCGATGCGCACGGTGAGGTCCACCATTCCGCCCGGCTGAACAATGAGGATCTCGGGAGCATCGGTCGGTCGCCCGCTCAACCGCTCGCCGGTGGGGCCCTCGGTACTTACGTCCGGAACCGTGCATCCGCAACTGGGCTCGAGCGCTTCGATCATGATCGGCAATCGATCGCTGTTCCAAAGCTTGAATGTGTGGCTGGCCACCTCTCCATCGGACACATCTCCGAAGTCGTAGTAGTGCGGGCGAGCGACCTCTCCCGGCGCCGGCTCTTGGTTCAATACGACCAATCCGCGGTCCCGCTCGCCCAAGGACGAATCCGTGCCGGACGTTTCGCTACTGCATGAAAAACTCAGCAGACCCAGCATCATGGCCAAGAAGGGCAACCGAAATTCGTATCGAAGAAGCTGCATGGGCGAAGCATGGGCGTTGCCACTACTGGGCAAGCCCTTTGTTGGGGAGGGAAAAGTGGTCAACGTTTGGGTGGAAAGTTGGGGTTGCATGGTGAGGACCGGTCGCGACTGTTGCCGCGGCCCAGTCAGCATAGAGGAGCTTTTGGGGCGGCACTCCGATCAAAAGCAGCAAAGGGGGCCTGGCCGGGGCTGTCCATTGCCCTCTGTCGGCCATTGTTGGATCGGCCGCTGGATTGCTCGCTTTGGATCCAATGTCAGCTCTTGGAATAAAAAGTCGTGTGATGGCGGATGGGAACCTGGTTCACGCTGGGGGCGTCAAAGCACTGGTTTCGGCAGGAAATGGGGCTGGCATTTGGACTTGGGTGTTTCAGAAGCCGGCAGTTGAACTACATAAGTGAAGACGCTCGGGTGGCCTCTGGGGCCATGATTGGGCCTGCAGGACCCAGGATGGATCTAAATTGCTGTCCGAATTGGGTCATCGAGGCCGCGAGAGCAAAGGTCCGATGCCCCCTGGTCTCATCCCAATGCGGACTTGCGGCCCATGCACCGTACGTCTCCCGGTAGTTGCGTTTGAGCAATTACCCCAACTATGTCGATCCAACAACTGAAGCTCGCAGATCTCCAATTTCGCCGTACCCTGGGGGTCGCCCATGGGCGGCTCGCTTCTCAATTTGGGCTTGTGGAACTCCACAGCACAGAAAACAACCCGTCCGTGTCCCCGGTGGCCCCGGCGCTTCTAGTCCTGATGCGTTGAACGGTCCCGCCCGAACACCTCCCTTAGGCTCAACTCTACCCCGCAGCAACATGAATCGCCGTGACAAGCTCGTCTTGGCTGGATCCCTCGCCGTCGTTTCCGCCATTGGTTTGACCGCCGCTTTCACTCGCGGCGACGATACGGCCGGTGCTGATGCCCTGGCCAGCGGGTTCAAGCAGCCCACAAGCACTGCGGCCATTCAAACGGAACTGCGCGAAACGGTTCTGCCCGATTCGGTCCAGCGCCGCATGGACAAGCTGCCAGACGAAATCCCCCAGGACGTGAAGGAAACCGAAAACTACCTGCTCAAGCGCTGGGGCCACATGGACGACGCGGGCCTGACCGCACCCGGCATCATGGGTGAAGGTGAGATGTACTTCCAAGAGCGCAAGGTCTTGGTCGGCATTCGGGGCAATGGCGAACCGGCCTACGCCAAGGCCATTATCCGACCGGAGCCCTTTGAGGGCCCCACGATCCACGCCGGTCAATACGAGGGCCTAGCGCGCAACCCCTCGGCTAGCTCGTCGCTCCTACAGAAGAATTCCGCCGGAGGTTCCCTGCAGGGCTTGCAACGCAAGACGGAAAAGGCCAAGGCGGCGCTCGGCATGAACAAGGCTAAGAAAGACCCGACCTTCACTTCCGGCGATGCCAACAAGAAGGGCAAGGCCACGGATAAGGCGGACGAGAAGGACAAGGATTCGATTTTGGACGGCGGCAAGTAAGCCACTGACCCGAATCGCTGCTCAAGCAGGCGGTCCCACCCGGCGGGTGAGGCCGCCTGCTTGCTTGCAATTCAAGCCGCCGGCAAGAGCCGACTCTTCCGGGCCGCTTTATCCGCCCGTGTGACGACGAGCACCCCGTGGCCAGAATCACCGGCATTCTCGGCCTTTTGTGCGTTCCTAAGGGCCTCCGGTATGGGGACGCAGATCGCACTCGCGGTTATCCTCTGGGAGCTATTCGTACGCCATAAGTGCGACTGCCGACGCCCCCAGCTCCCAACAAGCCATGGATTGCAAAAAGACCGACGACGCCGTCTGGAAAGCAGTGGATCTCGAAGCTGCACGCCAGGAGCGCCAAATCGAACTGATCGCTTCTGAGAACCACGCTTCGCGCGAAGTGATCGCCAGCATGGGCACCGTGCTGACCAACAAGTACGCCGAGGGTTACCCCGGCCGACGCTACTACGGCGGCTGTGAGCATGTGGATACGGTGGAGGAATTGGCGCGCAAGCGAGCGATTGAGCTCTTCGGTTCGGAGCGCGCCAACGCCCAGCCCCACAGCGGCACCCAAGCCAACATGGGAGCGTTGATGGCCCTGTGCAAGCCCGGCGACAAGGTCCTGGGCATGACCCTCGATCACGGTGGCCATCTCAGCCACGGTCACCCGAAAAACTTTTCAGGGGTGTTCTACGAATTCCACGGCTACGGCGTGGAGGAGGGTAGCGAGCGCATCGACATGGACCGCGTGCGCGAAAAGGCGCTTGAGGTGCGACCCCAGGTGCTGCTGGCCGGAGCTTCCGCGTACTCGCGCCCGCTCGATTTCGCCGCTTTCGCAGCCATTGCCAAGGAGGTCGGCGCTTACCTGATGGTGGACATGGCTCACATCGCCGGTCTCGTTGCCGGCGGCGCCCATGCCAGCCCCGTGCCCCATGCGGACGTGGTGACCATGACGACCCACAAGACCCTGCGTGGGCCGCGCGGCGGATTGATTGTGTGTGGAGCCGACTGGATCAAGCAGATCAACAGCGCCATTTTTCCCGGCGGCCAAGGCGGCCCGCTCATGCATGTGATTGCAGCCAAGGCCGTGGCCCTGCGGGAAGCTGCCAGCCCTGAATTTGGCGCCTATGCCCGACAGGTCGTCGAAAATGCCAAAACCCTGGCCGACGGGCTCAGTGAGCGTGGCTTGCGCATCGTTTCGGGCGGCACGGACAACCACCTCATGATGGTCGACGTAACAGCAGTGGGGCTCACCGGCGCCGATGCAGAAGACGCCCTGCACCGCGTGGACATCACCGTCAACAAAAACCTAATTCCCTACGACAAGCAGCCGCCGATGAAGGCCTCAGGTATTCGCATTGGCACCGCTGCTGTCACCACCAGGGGCTTTGGAGTGCCCGAAATGAAACGGCTCGCAACGTGGATCGCGGACGTCCTGGCGGCGCCCACTGATGAGGCTGTGGCCAAGCGCGTTGGGGCTGAGGTTGTCGAGCTCACGTCCACCCACCGCATTTACCCCGAAACGCAGTCTGTGTGAACTGACTTGCTTTAGTGGGTTTGCTTGGGCTGCGAGGGCGCGCAAGCGCTGCTGTGCAATCAACTTGCATCTTCGCGCCGATGGAGCAGGCCCTCCGAATTGGGCCCGGTCTGCCCGATCAGGCTTTAAGTGCTCTTCCCTGCTGCTCAGCAGGGCATCTTGCCTCGGGGGCGCCCGGAGCCTGACGAAGAAGCACACGCAACATAGTCAGTTGACTGTCTGTGTAGCTGAGAGTGGAGGTGCGGGTTCTGCGCGTCGGCAGGGGATCGCAACTTCGCCCGCTCCCTGAGTTCACTAGGGAAAGCCGGGCGCAGCTTCCCGGGGGTCCCCGCCGCCCACGCTCCGTACCGTTCGCAGGAAAGGGCCCTTTCCTGCAGTGGGGACGGAGCGCGGGGGCAAGGGGCGCCAATCGCATTCCGCGCTTGGTGCAAGCGCAGTGGCAGGCTGAATACGCTTGGCGCCGGTTGAGTTCGATGTGGGAGTGGCGCGAGCAGCAAAATTGCCGGCGACTTGCGATGCGAAGTCGCTCGGGCCGCTTGCTGCAGACTCGGGCCTACCCTGGAGAGGCTGTGCTAGGCCACTTGATCGCGGTGGGTGTAACCCATGTCGATCATGATTCCGAAGATCTCGCTCCAGTTGGGAAAGAGACGGCCCTTCTCTTTCTTGTACCTGTCAATTTCATTTTGAAGCTGCTGCAGCTCGAGTTCGCCGCTATTCGCCTTGTGGCGCGAGTAGCCCAGGCTGTGGCTAATCGTCAAAAGGTCTTCTAGGGACACGATCGAAATCATGTTGTTGCGCTTGAATTCATCAATGGCGGCGATGAATTCAAATGTTTCCCGAGTCAGTTCATCGGGACGGGCCACTTTGACGCGCGGGGGGGTGGGCTTTTGAGGCGTGTCAGCCATCGAAATATCTAGTTGTGGAGCGAGGTGAAGCGAGCGAACCCGCCGGTGGAGACGCCATCCGTTTCGACCACGGAGGGCGGCGAACTAAAAGCAACTTCGAGTGTCTACAGCTGAATCGAAGGGCTTTACCGAACTCGCGCAAGTGCCTTATTTTGACTCTATTCGGAATCTGTCGCCATTTGGGGCCGAACATTAGCTCAGCCAACTTGCTCGCGCGTCCCAGGGGCCTTGTAGGCCCATAGCAATTTCACTTTGAGTTTGGCAGCGCAGCGGGATCGCCATGGGGACCCAGGCCCCACGGCAGCCTGTGGTAGGCCGGCTGAGATGCGGAACCTTCTGTCGATCCTTCGTCGGAGTCGCCGAGATAGCCCAAGTCCGCCAAGTCGGCTTGAAACAATTCGCGCACCGCCGTCATGCGATCCGCAAGTGGGCTTTGCTCCAGGGCATTCCAAGTTTGTCTGCGATCGGCCAGCAAGCGCTCCAATTCCGATTGAAGCTCGACTACGCTCGAATCCTGCTGATCGAGAATGGGTTTCAGCTCGCGCGGATCTTCCATCAGGTCGTAATACTCAACGGCCGCCAGCTCGAATTGGTCGCCCGCTGCGTTGAGTCGCAAATGCCGAATCAATTTGGCCTCGTCCGTGCGCACGCAATCCAGGAAGAGATAGTCCTTCAAGCGTGAGCCCGGGCTTTCCGCTGGAGCCAAAGCGGCCAAACTGGGTCGCGAGGAAAAGGGTTCACCGGACAGTGCGGGTATGAGGGACCGGCCCTGCACACTGGATGGAATTTCAATCCCTGTGAAGTCGAGGATGGTGGGCATCAGGTCCGAAAGTTGGACCATGCTTGCGACAGCTCCCACGCTCGGGTGATCGAGCGGCGGTCGCACCAGCAGCGGCACGCGCAGCTGCTCGTCGTAAAGGCTGTTGCGGTGACCGCGACCCCCGTGCTCAAAGAATTCTTCCCCGTGGTCCGAGGTCACGATGATCAGCGCGTTTTCGAGCCTTCCCAGTTCATCGAGGCGATCCAGAACGCGGCCGATGGCAGCGTCGGTCCAGGCGATCTCCCCACGATATAGCGCGCGAACGTGCTCCAAGTCGCGTTCACTCAATTGCCTGCGCGGGCGCTTGGTCGGATCAAAAACGAGCTTGTTGGAGAAAAAGTTGCGCGGGTCGAAGCTGCCCGTGTAGTCGGGATCAAAGCGCGTGTCGAAGGGCTCGGGCGGGATGTAGTCGTAGTGCGGGTCGAAGAGGTGCAAGAATAGGAACAGGGGCTCATCCGCCGCGGTGTGGCTGAGAAATGCGTCCGCGCGATCGGCGACTCGTGCGGAAGTGACGTCCTGGTGCGAGAGCACGTCGCGCGCATTGAGCGTACGCGTGGCCAGATCGAGTTGACCGCTGGCCATGGCCGCGGCGAAGCCGGCTTCCAGGTCGCCACCCAGGCTCATCGTGTTTTCGTACACCGCAAACCCGCGCGAGAAACCGTACTCGCCAGCTAAGTACCACCCGGTCCACCAACCCGCCGTGAGCCAGCCCGCGCCCGCAAGGAGCTCCGGCAAGGTGGGCGTTTTGGGTTCGATGCGGATCAAATCACTTTGCACCCCGTGAAGAATCGGGTCTTGCCCGGTGAACATTTGAGCGTGGGCCGGGAGAGTCCAACTCGACCCACTGAGGGCGTTCGTGAAAACGGTTCCGTCGCGCGCGAGCCGTTCCAAGTTGGGCGTGGCATGCGCATCGCGAAAATTCAGTGCATCCGCACGCACGCTGTCCATGGAGATCAGCACCACGGTGCGAGCGGGTTTGGGCTCCGCGCCGCAAGACGCCAGCAGCAGCAACGTCCACGTCAGGGACTGGCAGCTGGCTCGTAGGATTCTTCGCATCGAAGGCCTGGGCCCTGCGCTACTCGATCCGGCCCGCGCTGCGAAGGACGGCTTCGACCTTGCTCAGATTCGGATTTTCAATCACACCGTGCTCCGTGACGATGGCCGCGACCAAATGAGCGGGTGTGACATCGAAGGCGGGGTTGTAGACGGAAACCCCTTCGGGCGCCACGCGCTGGCCACCTATTTCGGCAACTTCGCTCTCGTTGCGTTCCTCAATCGGAATGTCCGCGCCCTCGAGGATATTCGGATCAAAGGTGGACAGGGGCGCAACGACATAGAACGGAACTTTGTGTTCGCGCGCCAATACCGCGAGGGGATAGGTGCCGATTTTGTTGCAAACATCGCCGTTGCGCGCAATGCGATCGGAGCCCACAAAGATGCAGTCGATGCGTCCCGCTCGCAGGGCGGAACCGGCAGTGTTGTCCGTAATTAAAGTCACTTCGATGCCGGCTTGAAGTAGCTCCCAGGACGTTAGCCGCGCACCCTGCAGCAGCGGCCGGGTTTCGTCCGCCCAAACGGCCACACGCTTGCCGTCCGCATGCGCTTGGTATATGGGAGCCAGGGCCGTCCCGCATCCCGCCGTTGCCAAAGCGCCGGCGTTGCAATGGGTCAGGATGGTTTGCCCGTTCTTGATCAGCTCGGCGCCGTATTCACCCATGCGACGGCAGGTATCCACATCGCTATCAAAGATGCTCCTGGCTTCTTGCTGCAAGGCCTCCAAAAGGGCCTCGGTTTCCAGTCCGGCTTCAAAATCTCGCTGGGCGCGATTTTGCATGCGGTCCAGGGCCCAAAACAAATTGACCGCGGTCGGCCGCGCGGCGGCCAACTTGGAGCAAACCTCATCCAAGGTTGAAATCAAGCTGTCGCTGGAGAGCCTTTGGCAATCTTGCACGCCCAGCAGAACTCCATAGGCGGCGGCCACGCCAATGGCGGGTGCACCGCGGACAGCCAGGCGATAAATGGCGTCGACCATTTCCTCGACCGTGCGGATGTCCACCTCGATAAATTCTTGTGGCAGCAGGGTTTGCTCAACCATGCGCACAAAGCCAGGGCTCTCGCCCACCCATTGAATAGTTTTGAAGTTCAAAATCAGACTCGCCGTTTTGCTTGCAAGCACCCGTGCTTAGATTTCACCTGTTCGGCCACCCTGACGCGCAAGCCGGTCAAGCGCCAGGAGTCGGCATTAGATTCCATCCGCAAAACGACTTTCAAAGTTTCACTCCTTCAGGTGGTGCCCCGGTGATTTTTTCGCAAATCTCCAGGTATCGACCGGAAATTCGGTCAATCAACTCGCCCGGCAATTGAGGCGCCGGAGCTTCTTTGTTCCAGTCGAGGGTCTCTAGGTAATCGCGCAGGATTTGCTTGTCGTAGCTCTTTTGATTGCGACCAACCTCGTAGTCGTCGGAGGGCCAAAAACGTGAGCTGTCCGGGGTCAGTGCCTCGTCGATCAAGATCAGCTCGCCGCTGGGCAAGCAGCCGAATTCAAACTTGGTGTCGGCCAAGCGAATGTCCAAACGCTTGAGTGTTTCGGTGCCACGGGCGAACAGAGCCAAGGAGACGGAATGGGCGCGGTCGAATACTTTTGGACCCACAAGCTCGCGCGCGCGCTCGAGACTGATGGCCTCGTCGTGCAGGTCGTCCTTCGTCGTTGGCGTTAAGAGCGGTTGGGGCAGGCGCTGGCAAAACTCCAACCCGGCCGGCAGGGGAATGCCGCACACGGTTTGTTGTTTCTTGTATTCCTTCCACCCGGAGCCGGCGATGTAACCGCGCACAACCCATTCGACGACGGTCGGAATCGTCTTGCGCACGATTAAGACGCGGCCGCGCAATGTTTCTTGGCTCTCAGGATCCAGGCCTGGGATGTCCTCGACCTTGGTGCTGAGGATGTGGTTCGGGCATAGATCCTTGGTTTGCTCGAACCACCACGCGGTAATGGCGGTAAGTACGCGCCCCTTGTCGGGCACACCTTGGTTCATCACCACGTCAAAGGCCGAAACGCGGTCACTGGTGACGAAAAGCAAGCGCTCCTCATCAAGTTGATATATATCCCGCACTTTGCCCTTGTTGATACGGGATAGCGCGCCGATTTGCTGGGCTCCTCCGAGGTACAACGATTCCGTTTTCATTTGATGGCTACCCCGTGGCAAAGCTGGTGCTATTGAATTCGTGGGTTTGGTGGCTGCCTATCTTGCCGCCTCAAGTGCGCGTGGTCATGGCGCGAAAAGTTCGTTCTGGGCCGGGTCGCGTAGCTAGGCCTGGGCATGCTCTGGATGCAAGCTCAAAACGGCGGGTGGGGATCGACTGAATGGCGGCGTCGATCGCAAGTGCCCGCACGATTCGCGCGCGGTGGCTGATTGGGCTACGGGTCGAGTCGCTGCGGATTGCGTGTGGAGCTTGGTTCAATATTGGGCGCGATGCTTGTGTTTGGCCCATGGGCTTGCACCAAAGAATGGAAGCCATCGCCGCAGAGGGAGTCTCCTTCAGTTCGATTTAGAAGCGCGTTTTGCGGCGAGTGGGGGGCGCTTGGGAGCCAGATTTCTGATTTTCGGTGCCCAACGAGTCGTGGCGGCTTTGCATGCTTTGAATGAGGATTCAAGTGAGGCAATTGGCCTCCTGCGTCAGAATCAGCGAGTATGGCAGGCGCCTCCCATGACTACAATCCGCCTCGTGACCAAAGGACACCACAACCTTTTGCAGATGCATCGCCCATGATTATTGGCTTGACCCCCGAGGGCAGCGACTCGGGCAGTTTTCGACCGGGGGGCTCCAAGTCCCTTTGCGTGCGCGCGTTATTCGCCGCCTCACTCGCCAGCGGGACGACCCGGATCCAGGGCCTGACGGGCTCCGATGACGTGCGCGCCGCACTGATTTTCCTGGAGCGCGCCTCCGTGGCCATGGGCGTGGACGGAACAGGATTGAAGGTCGAGGGTCGCCCGCCCCTGGCCAACGGTGAGGGCGGGTTGCTCCCGAAGAGCGTTTTGCCATTGGGAGAATCCGGCACCCTGGGACGATTTGCGGCAGCGGTTTGCGCTTTTACGGGACCCGTGGGCCAGCCGGTGCAATTGGCTCCGGAGGGAACCCTCCGACGGCGCAGCAGCACGGCCCTCTTTAGATCCCTGGCCGCTGCCGGAGTCGGTTGCGACTTTGAGCATTCGCCCGGGGGCTTCTCGCTGATCATGCGCCCGGTCAGGCCGCCCGCAGATGTTTATTTGGAGCATCCGGGCTCGAGCCAAGAACTCTCAGCCCTTCTGATTGCGTTGTCGTCCTTTGAAGAACGCATTCACCTGCACTTGCGCGGGGACTTGCCGAGCCGTCCCTACCTCAGCATGACCCTAGGCGTGTTGGAACGATTCGGGGCGCGCATCGGAACCTGGCACAGTTCCGAGGGCGAACTGTATTCGATCGAGGGACCGCTCAAGGCCCTCGACAAGGACTTCATCGTCGAGCCCGACGCCTCGTCTGCAGCGGTGGCCCTCGCGGCCGCCTGTCTTTCCGGCGGCGAATTGAAGATCCCAGGCCTCGGCAAGGACTCCATGCAAGGCGACGTACGCATCGTTGAGCTGCTCAGCGCCTTCGGCTGTTCAGCAGGTGCCAAGGCGGACCACCTCTGGGCCAAGGGTGTTCCTAGCGAAGGTGCCCGCGTTGATTTGTCGCGCACACCCGACTTGGCCCCCGTTATTGCAGCCGTGGCCGCAGCGGTGGCCATCAGCCATGCCCAGAGTAGCCGCCTGGACGGCCTCGGAACCCTGGGGGGCAAGGAGAGCAATCGCATTCGCGTGCTAGCCGATTGCCTCAGGACCCTGGGAGTTCAAGTCGAAGCGGGAGCGGATTTCCTCGGAATCGGGCCCGAGGATGATGAGGAGAGCGCGAGCGCTTGGACGCCGCCGCCGACGGCCCTGGACCCCAAGGGCGATCACCGCATGGCCTTTGCAGGCGCGCTGATGGGCTTAATTCGGCCCGGTATCTTGGTCGCGGACGGCGAAGTCGTCGCCAAGTCCTGGCCGAATTTTTGGGCGGACATGGCCAAATTGGGTGCGGGTCAAAGTTCCGGTTGAGCCGTCTAGCTTCGGAGTTGGGACTATTTTTTGAGAGTGCACGCCCGAGGTTGGCAGCAGCTTCCACACGTGGCCGCTATCCTTCGACCCCATGAGCGCAGAGAACAAAGCAGTCGACCTCCAAGCAGGCGGCAACAAGGAGCCGATTCCCCAGGGCCCCGTACTTGTTGTCGGAGGTGCGGGCTACATCGGTAGTCACACCGTTCGCCAGCTCGATCAAGCCGGCGTCGAGGTCGTCGTGCTCGATGATTTGTCCACCGGACACCGGGAATCGATCGCGGACTTGGACAAGCGAGGCGCTTTTGAAGAGGTCTCGCTAGCGGATCGGACCGCCGTGGATGATGTGTTTGCGCGCCGCAAACCGGTGGGTGTGATTCACTTCGCAGCCAAGTGCTACGTCGGTGAATCGGTAGAGAACCCATCGAAGTACTACCGCGAAAATGTCACCTATACCTGGAACTTATTGGAGGCCATGCGCACGGCCCACTGCCGGGACATCGTCTTCAGCAGCAGTTGCGCGACCTACGGGAATCCGGTTGAGATTCCCATGACCGACAATCATCCCCAGGATCCCATCTCGCCCTACGGTCGCACCAAGCTCCACATGGAGCACATGATGGACGACTACGCGCGGGCCTACGACATTCGCTTTGCCGCCCTGCGCTACTTCAATGCGGCAGGTGCTGCCCTAGCTGGAGGATTGGGTGAGGACCATCATCCCGAAACCCACTTGATCCCACTCATCCTGCAGGTGGCCCAGGGCAAGCGCGAAGAGATTTTGATCTTCGGCGATGACTACGATACTCCTGACGGGACCTGCATTCGCGACTACATTCACGTGGAAGACTTGGGGGATGCCCACCTGCGCGCATTGAGTTTCCTGCAATCGGGTTCCGAGCGCATCGCTTGCAATCTTGGAACGGGCCACGGGTACAGCGTGCAGGAAGTGATTCAAGCCGCTCGCGATGTAACGCAGCATGCGATCCCGGCGCGCATCGTCGGCCGGCGCGCGGGCGATCCTCCGCGCCTGGTGAGTGGGGGAACCATCGCAACCGAGGTCCTGGGTTGGACCGCACGGCATTCGCAATTGCGTGACATCCTGCGCGACGCCTGGGCCTTTCATTCGAAGTTTCCGGCGGGCTATGCAAGCTCCACCGATAAATCCTAGACATAGGGGCCTAGACATAGGGGCCTAGACATAGGGACCAAGACATAGGGACCAAGACATAGGGACTGTGCAGCGCGTTCGTGCGCTCCTGATGGCGCAGTCGCTTTGGCTGCCAAAGATTCCTTGGGCCCGAGCCGGTTGGAGCTTTTTTAATGCGGACCATGGAACTTGTCGTTTTGGGCGCGGGGTCGATATTGCCGCGGCGTGATTTCGGTTGCGCGGGCTATGCACTGATTAGCCCATCCGATGAGTTCATTCTCTTCGATTGCGGCCCTGGTAGCTTGCGTGCGCTGGGTCAAGCCGGTTTGGAATTGAGCAATCTGCGAGCAGTCGTGCTTTCGCACTACCACCCGGATCACTGCCTGGACTTGTTCGCCTTGGCTTTCGCAAGGCGCAATCCCGAGTTCGAACCGAAGCCGATTGAGATTTTGGGACCGGCCGGTTTGCTGCGAGTCATGGCCGGCGCTGAACAGGCCTTTGGACGTTGGGTTCGCGATCCCCACAGCAAATTGCGGGAGGTGGATTTGGACGGTTCCGGTCGCGGCCAAACGAATCTGGGCAATTTTCAACTCTCGTGCGTGCGCACCGGCCACAATCCCGAAGCGCTGGCGTGGCGAGCGGATTGCCCCGACGGATCCAGCTTTGCCTACAGCGGCGATACTCCGGCGGAAGCGCGTGTTGCCGATCTGGCGCAGGGAGCCGACCTATTTGTTTGCGAATGCTCTTTTCCCGATGACCAAGCGTCCGAAGGGCATCTGAGTCCCACTTCCGCGGCTGAAATGGGCAGGCGATCCGGGTGTGTCCAGCTATTGCTGAGCCATTTTTACCCCAGCATGGATCCCGAAGTGGCGCGGGCGGAAGTTGCGAAACTCTGCACGAATCGCGTCATGGCAGCCAGGGACGGAATGCGCTTGCCGCTGCGAGTCTGAGCGCGACTCTTCGATCGGACGCTCGGGCGTGGCAGAATGGGCCCATGGTTTGCATTCAAATTCGGCTCTGCGCGCATCCATTCCGCTCCACATTGCTGCACTTGGCCGTACTGGCCGTTCTCGGCCCTGGGCTTTCCTCTGCGCCGCTGCAGCACTCCGAAGGCTTCTCGACAATCGAGAAGAAGGATTTGGAAGCGCATTTGGTGCAGTTGGCATCGCCGGAACTCGAAGGCCGCGATACACCGAGTGCCGGCCTTTCGCGAGCTGCAGAGTATTTGAGTTCCCAGCTGCAATCGGTGGGATTCAAGCCGTTGGTTGGGGAAAGTTTCCTATGGGAATACGAGCAGAGCTTGACCGCGAATCGCTCCAGCCTCTGGGTGCCGATTCCCGAGCGCTGCTCACTCACCTTTGGTCCCACCGGCGAAAAGCCCGAGGAGCTCAGTTACGGAGCGGACTTTGTGCCGGTGGCGGGTACCCATGGAGTGGCCGAGGGGGAACCGATTTTCCTCGGCTATGGGATCGACTCCAAGCGCGAACCCTACAACGATCTCAAGGGTCGCGAATATCAGGGCAAGATCGCGGTCATTCTCGAAGGCGAGCCGCGCCACAGGCGCTTGTTTGAAGGTCGGGAAATCACGCGCGAAGCAAACCTCTACGCAAAAGTGCGCGAGCTGGAAGAGCGCAAAGTGCTCGGCGTGTTGTGCGTGCGGCGCAAACCCGAGAAGCCGAAGAAAAAGAGCAAGTACAAGTACGAGGGTGAACCTCTACCCATCAGTTTTCGGCACAGCTGGGCTTGGTTTATCGGATTAGAGCCCGTGGTTATTCGTGAAATGGCCATTCCTGTACTGGAAATCACTCCCGCGGCAGCCCAGCGAATACTGGGAGTTGACGTGCTCGAGTTGGCCGAAGAGATCGACTCACGCGGCAAACCGCTGCGCCATCTTGCAGAGGGTCGCCATGTGAAAATGTCGGCTGAAAGCAAGCCCGGTCCCGTCGCAGTCAACAATGTGATTGCGCTGCTGCCCGGAAGCGATCCGGAGTTGTCGCAGGAATACGTCATTTTGGGGGCGCACTACGATCATCTCGGGATTGATTCCCTGGGGCGGATGGGCCCAGGTGCCGATGACAATGGTTCGGGTACAGCCACCGTGTTGGAAGTCTCCATGGCCATGGCCGCGGCGAAACCCAAGCGCTCGATCATCGCTGCATTCTTTGCCGGGGAGGAGGACGGGCTCTTTGGCAGCAAAGCCTTTTGCGACAATTTGCCGGTAGAAGGCTCGTCGGTGGTGGCCATGCTCAATATGGACATGTTGGGCCGTGGAGAAGTGGATGAAGTTCTGGCCCTCGGCACCCAGCAAAATCCAGACTTGGAAAAGGTGTTGATACGCGCCAAAAAACTAAAGTCGACGCGCATTAAAAAGGTGGTAACCAATCGCGGACAAGACTTGTTTCAACGCTCAGATCACTACTGGTTTCACAAAATCGGTATCCCCAGCTTGTTCTTTTATGAAGGCTGGCCGGAGTCCAACAATCCCGATTACCACACCTGGAACGACACTATCGACAAACTTGATTTTGAAAAGATCACTCGTTCCGCGCGCCTGATCTACAACACGGCTTGGTTGCTGGCCAATGATGAAGAGCGTCCTTCAGCTCCGCGATGAAGTGCTTTTTCAGGACCGATAACGCGCAGCCAAACATCGAAATGAGCCAAAAACTGACGATGCGAATCGAGTGCCAAGGGAAGCGGGCCGATACTGTTCAACGGAGCGACGCGGCGAGCGCGAATGCGCCATTCTTGCTGAGCTTATTGCTTGCCTTCATGGGCGCGACGCTGCCAGTTTTCGCGGGCTGTAGCCGGACTGAGGATCCAGGCTTGGCCGGCGACTTTGTCGAAGCGGTTTCCAGCATGGGGGGCGAGGTTCAGGCTGCGGACAACATCGTGCGGCCCACGGCGCCGGTAGATGAATTTGATCTGCAACTGCAGGAGGATCTGCGCAAAATCGTTAACTCGGCCATTGCGGATGCTGGCCAGCGCAGCAAGGGACGCGTGCGACCGAGCGATGTACGCGTTGCATTGCACGTCCGCGAACGCGGCAGCGGCCGCGTGCGCGCCGCCCTAGGTGATCGTCAAGCCCTGATGCCGGCTTCCGGTCTAAAACTAGTGACGACAGCTGCGGCATTGGTCCTGCTGGGACCGAAGTGGGAGTTTGTAACGCCCATGGAAGCCCTCGGCCCGATTGTGGAAGGTCGCCTTGAAGGCGATTTGGTGCTGCGCGCTGCGGGCGATCCTCTTTACGCCGCAGATGGCACGGGCCGCATGGAGGGGCGTCTATCGGAATTGAGTCAGGCGCTAATCCGCTCGGGTGTGCGATCGGTCAGCGGTCAGCTGATATTGGACGAAGGCAGTTTTCCGGACCCCGGACCCGGTCCTGGCTGGCCCGACAGCAAGCAGCACTGGCAGGACTACTGCGCCTTTGCCGCAGGTTTCAGCGCCAATGCCGGGATGTTGGTGGCGAGCGTGAAACCGACCAAAGTCGGCGCCTTGGCCGCAATTGAAGTGCATCCGGAGCCACACGGGCTTCCGCGACGCTACGACACGAAAACGGTTTCGGGATCCATCAACGATGTTCGCATCGGAGCCACTCCCTACGCAGCTTCAGTGCGCGGTTCGATCGGATCCAAGCTCAGCATTGTCGAAGCCAGTTTCGCCCATCCCGATCCGGTCCAGATGTTCGGCAGCGTTCTCATGGGGGAGTTCGAGCGTGCCGGGATCGACATTGCGGGTGGCTTAGCGCGGCAGCGCGGCGCTGCCCAGGGGGATTGGCTCGGAAGCATGCGCACGCCCTTGGCCGACATGCTGATTCCGATCAATGCGCATTCGGTCAACAGCGTTGCCGATCACGTGTTTTTCGCAACGGGGCTCGCCGTGGAAAAGCAAGCGACACGTGAAGCGGGGCGCAATGCAACAGCGCGTGCCCTGGAACGGCTTGGTGTTTCGGATCAAGATTTGATTCAAGTGGATGGTTCGGGATTGTCGCGCGACAACCGCATTTCGCCGCGGCAGATGAGTGCGTTGATTGACGGTGTCCTGAGCTTGGAGTCGGCCGGCTCCCAGGCTTGGTTGGAAAGCCTCGCTGTGGCGGGCACTTCGGGAACTCTGGAGAAGCGCATGCGCGATTCACCGGCGCGCGGACGGGTGTTTGGCAAAACCGGTTGGATTGAAGGCGCGTCTTCGCTGTCCGGCCTGGCGCGCAGTGTGGACGGTCGCGAATATGTGTTTTCCATTTTGGTTTCGTACCCGCGCAAGGAATCGGGCCTGAACACTTATGTTTGGAAGCCGATGCACGATGCCATCGCGACGCGCATCGTCAGCGGAGCGAAGGTGCGCTGATTGGTCACCGCAGTATTATCCTTGAGCAACAGGTCACCCGTATTGCCGCAAGTGCAATGATCTCGAACGAATCGGGCGCGTGGAGCGCCGTCCCATCTTGACTCAATCCAACACCCCAGAGGATCTGCAACAAGCGCTTGCAGTTGCTAGGTCCGCAGCTGGCGAAGCGGGTGAGATCCTATTGCGAACACGTGGCCATTTGAGTGAGGCTCAAATCTCCTCCAAAAGCGCGGCGCGCGATTTGGTTACGGAAGTGGATATCGAATGCGAACGGGCGATTGTCAAACGCCTGCGAGCAGCCTTTCCCACCCACGCCATCGAAGCGGAAGAGGAGGTGCGCGATAGGGGCGACGCCGCTGCCGGGCCGCGTTGGTATGTGGATCCCCTCGACGGCACGGTCAATTTCGTGCACGGCATTCCCTGCTTTTGCGTTTCGATTGCGCTGTACATCGACGGCGTCGGCGAATTGGGCGTCGTGCATGCACCGGCCCTGGGCGAGAGCTTTCACGCCCTGCGCGGGCGCGGCGCATTTTTGAATGACAGGCCCATCCGCGTTTCCCAGACAAGCACGCTCGGCGAGTCCGTATTGGCGACGGGATTCCCCTACCGCCGTGGTGAGCTCGCAAACGACAACCTGGAAAATTTCGGGGCGGTTTTTCACAAAGTGCGAGGCTTGAGGCGACTGGGCTCCGCGGCCCTGGACCTGGCCTTTACTGCAGCGGGGCGTATGGACGCCTTTTGGGAGCTGCACTTGGCTCCCCACGATGTGGCCGCGGGGGCGGTTCTGGTGTGCGAGGCCGGCGGCACCGTCTGCGACCTGGATGGGGGCGACGATTGGCTCTACGGGGGCCAAATTGCCGCGGGGGGAGCGGCCTTGGTCGAAACGCTGCGAGCCCATGTAACGGCAAAGTGAGCCCGCGTTTCGCGCTCCTATCCATGCGCCATCCGGCCGTTTTGGATCTGTGATCGCGTAGGTTCCAAATTGGTACGGGGTGGAGGGGTATTTCGTACCCGAGCCTTTTTTTGATGTGGGGCCTGCGCGCGCTTCCGGCCAGCACGGAGGGCTGCTACCATGCTCAGCT
>JAJDES010000509.1 GCA_029259675.1 Planctomycetota bacterium | reverse complement strand
ACGTTTCGCTTGCGGCGGTGAGCCGGGCCTTGCTTGGCTTGCATGAATTTGTGCTGCCGATTCGATCGAAGGCGAAGGGGGCGCAAAGTTGAAGGCGCTAGCCCAACTGTTGCTGCGGCGACCTAGAAATGCGCTGAAGGGCACCTCGCTGCCAATAATTGGAACGGGGTGCCCTGCATTCTCGCTTGATGCGAGACAATCAAACTAGTTGCGTTGGCCCATGCCCGCTTCCATCACGGGCTTCGTCGGCCGCAGACCGAGAGAGGCCAAATCTTCAAGGGCGATTTCGGCCGTCACGGGGTAGTAGCCGTCCTTGACAACGTCCATTTGACCTTCTTTGCTGAAGATGTAGCGAACGTACTCGCGGCGCAGCGGCTCGAGGCTGGAGCCCGGCTTGTAGTTGACGTAAAGGTAGAGGAAGCGCGCCAGGGGATATTCTCCGGTGTAGGCGTACTGCGCTTCGGCCGGAATCGTTTCGGAATCACCATCCATGGCGAGGGCGACGGCGAGCACGTCGGCAGTCTTGTAACCGATGCCACTGTAGCCGATGCCGTAACGGTCATTGGCCACGCCCGAGACGACGCTTGAGCTGCCCGGCTGCTCCTTGACGGAGTCCTTGAAGTCTCCACCGAAGAGGGCGTGCTTCTTGAAGTATCCGTAGGTGCCCGAGGCCGAGTTGCGACCGTACAAGCTGATCGGGCGTGCGGCCCACTCACCGGTCAATCCGAGGTCGCCCCAGGTGCGAATTTCGGCGCCGGCGCCACCTTTGCGAGATTTGGAAAAGATCGCATCGACTTGTTGCAAGGTCAGGCCGGCGATCGGGTTGTCCTTGTGAACGTAAACGGCCAGCATGTCGATGCTGGTGCGCAGTGCTGTGGGTGCGTATCCGTATTGCTTTTCAAACTTGTCGATTTCCGTGGACTTCATCATGCGGCTCATGGGGCCGAAGTTGGAAGTGCCGGCAATCAACGCGGGCGGGGCCGTGGACGAGCCCTTGCCTTCAATTTCAATTTGGACGCTCGGGTAGAGACGCTGAAAGCTCTCGGCCCAGAGGGTCATCATGTTGTTCATCGTGTCCGAGCCGATGCTCTTGATATTGCCGGACACTCCACTGCTGGGGGTGTACTTGGGCAGGCGCTTGTCGACTTCGACGGCCTGGCTGGCGGCGGGGGCGGCCAGGATGCTGGCTGCGAGTACGAGGCGTACAACGGACTGGGTGGGGATGCGAAACACGCTTATCTCCTTGCCCTGCGAGGGGCCTTGTTGGGGGTCGTTACCTGCTTTTGGGCGGATTACATTACCCCCGTCTAAACGGGAGATAAGGGTTCTATAAATTTAGTGTGAATCGCTCCCGTGGCCCCGGTTGGGGGAATCTGCACAGGGCAGCTGGACCCGAAAGAGGGTTCCCTCGCCCTCGCTGCTGCGCACGGAGATTTCGCCGCCCATGGCGAGCACGAGGTGCTTGACGATAGAAAGTCCCAATCCAGTGCCACCTAGATCCCGCGAACGGGCCTTGTCCACTCGGTAGAAACGCTCAAATATCCGGTCCAAATCCACTTCCGGAATGCCGATGCCGGTGTCTTCGACCTCGAGCACGGCCCAGGGCGATTGCACTTTCGTGCGAATCACGAGCCGCCCACCGGGCTGGGTGTAGCGGATAGCGTTGCTGATCAGGTTGTCCAACACTTGGGTCATGGCCTCGGGATCGCCCAGCGCCAGTGCTTGCCCGTTTTCGACTTCGCAGGTGACCTTGGCCGAGCGCGCCGAGGCCTCGTGCCGGTTTACGGCGGATTCGATCAGATCGGCCCACTCGACCGGCAGCTTGGGCGGGCTTTGCGATTGGGCTTCAATGCGCGCTAAGCTCAACAAATCACCCACAAGATGGGTCAGGCGCATGACGTGGGTGCGAACTTTTTTGAGGAAGCGGGTGTTGTTCTCCGGATCGTGCAGGGCGCCGTCCAGCAGGGTTTCGACGTAGCCCTGAATGGAAGTCAGAGGCGTTTTGAGCTCGTGCGAGACATTGGTCATGAAGTCACTGCGCACCTGCTCCAGGCGGCGCAATTCGGTTATGTCGTGCAAAACCGCAACGACGCCGCGCTCGGCCGCCGCTTGGAAGGGGGTCGCGTGAGCTTGATAAATAATTTCGCGCCCAGCCCGACTGACGACCAATTCGCGCGATGCAGCTCGACCCCTTTCGCGAGCGTCCGCCAAAAGCGAATCAATCTCTGCAATGCGCTCCAATTGGACTAGGGGCTTGCCCTTGGCTTCCTGGCGATCAATTCCCAGTAAGCGACCGCCGGCTTTGTTGCAAAAGACGACACAGTCTTGATCATCCACGGCAATCACGGCCTCAACAACGCCGGTGAGCATGGCCCGCAAGCGCGCGTCATCCTTGGAAATCTTGAGTAGGTTTTCGCCTACAGATTGACCCAAGTGGTTGAGTGCGGCCCCCAATTGGCCCAATTCGTCCGCCGGCAACCTGCGGGCGCGGCTGTCGTAATTGCCCTTGGCGAAGTCATCGGTGACACGAATCATTTCAGCCAGGGGAGCCGTCATGCGGCGCGCAAAGTAAAATCCCAGGAGTAGGGCTGCGCCGGCTCCAACCGCCGCACCCAAGCGGATGCGGTTGCGCACGTCGGCCAAGCTGGCCTGGAGCTCCGTCATCATGAGTGCGGCGCGAACAACCGCTTTTTCCCCATTCGACAGGTCCACGCGATGCGCCACATAGAGCATTTCATCGTCGATGCTTGCGCTTGAGCGCCGATCCATGCCGAATCCTTCGGAGCTTGAAATCGCACGTTGAATCTCCGGGCGCGTGCGGTGATTCTCCATTCCGGCGACATCCCGATGAGTGTCTGCGATGACAACTCCGTTGGCTCGAACGAGTGTAATGCGTATGCCCGTCGCGGTTGAAGCGCGCTTGAGTTCTGCGTGGGCTTTCGGGCTCTGATCGCCGTCGAATATTCGGTCTGCGAGGGGGCGGACTAATTCGCAGGCCTTGCTAAGCGACAACTCGAAGCCGGATCGGAGCGTCTTTTCAACGCGCGCGTCAACCAGCAAGCCGGTTGTGGTGGTTGTCAGCAGAACGAGGGCCGCGAAGGAGGCGTAGAGTCTCCAAAAATAGCGCGATCCCATGCTTTGACTCCGGCTCTATGGGGGGCCGCCCCTGACTGGCTTCCTTGATTGAAGCTCGAACGGGCAGGGTGGAATCGCGCCTGGGGCGCTGGGGTCACCCCACGCACTTATAACCAACGCCGCGAATCGTCGTGATCAGGTTCGAGCATGGACCCAGTTTCTTGCGCAGGGAGCTAACGTGCACGTCGACGTTGCGATCCAGGATGATGCTTTCCCCAGCCGTGATCCGATCCACGAGATCTGCTCGAGTGTACACGCGGCCCGGCTGGGATAGAAGTGTCTGCAAAAGTCTGAATTCGGCCAGAGTGAGCTCTACGGGCACATTTTGGACCGTTACCTCATGGCGTACCAAGTCGACGCTGACCTCGTCCACAACCAGCAAATCGCGCTGTTCGCCGGGCTGGGCCGGCGCCGCTCGACGCAGAACCGCGCGCACACGCGCAATCAGCTCGCGCGGGCTGAAGGGCTTGGAAACGTAATCGTCCGCGCCCATGCCGAGGCCGATGACCACATCGCTCTCCTCGCCCTTGGCCGTCAGCATCAAGATCGGAATATTGCGCGTCTCTCGGCGGTTCTTCAATTCGCGGCATACGCCCAGCCCGTCCATGCGCGGAAGCATGAGATCGAGCAGGATCAGATCCGGCTTGTGAGTTGTCGCTTGCTCAAGTCCGATTTCGCCGTCTTCGGCACAGAGGACTTCGAAACCTTCGCGAGCGAAGTTGTATTGAACCAGCTCAACAATGTCTGGTTCGTCATCAATGACGAGAATGGACTCCTTTGCCATGCCCTGATTAGATCAATCTATTTGGTGAGGGGTGTTGTGTTGCCAGTGGCGCAAGCGGAGCGCGCCACACCGAACTCCAGGTAGATAATCTACGCTGATGCGGGTTAAGTGACGATTAATATGTGATCAGGTGCTGCTGAAGAGAAATCGGCGACAAGTTCGCGGCGGAAGGGGGTCTCAGCATGCGCCAGTCGCGTTTAGGAACGCATTTAGGGCCCTTTTGGGCTTGGGAGAGCCCGGGTTCTAGCAGCTCAAAATAGGTGCGAATTGCCGATCCCGCCCGGTCGAGCGGCCGTGCCGAAATGCTCTTGGAGGCCCCCAAGCCGCTGGCCGCCATGGTGCTGGAGTCCGCAAGAATCGGATAGAAAGCGCGCTTGAGCGGACGGAAAATGGATCCATGGACGCACGTGAGGAAGAGGACGCCTATGCCCTTGGGACGGGGAGCCCAGAGATTGTTCGCTTGGAACAGCAAAGCTTGTGCTGGCAAGCTCAATTGCGAGACGCGTGTGCCTGGGCAGGCATAGAGCGAGGTTCAAAACTCTTGGACCTGGGCTGCGGTCCCGGCTTTACCAGTTTTGATTTGGCTGAATGGACCGGCCCCGAAGGAAGTGTGCTCGCCTGCGATCAAAGCGAGCGCTTCTTGGCGATCCTAGCTGCATCTGTCCGAGGCCAAGCCGGGTGCCAGATCGAAATTCGGAGAGGGGCCATCGAACATTTGGATGTGGCGCCAAGCTTTGACGCAGCCTACGCGCGTTGGTTGCTGTGTTGGCTGCCGGATCCAAAACTCGCTTTGCAGCGCATCGCCTCGAGTCTGCGCAGCGGCGGCTGCCTGTTGATTCAGGACTACCTGGATTGGGGCGCGATGTCGCTGCTGCCGGACAGTTCAGCCTTCCAAAGTGTGAAGCGAGCTTGTTTGGCCAGCTGGCGCGGAAAGTACACCACAGACATCGTGCCCGAGCTGTTTGAGCTGGGACCCGCAGCGGGCTTCGAAGTGGAGGCTGTGCGGCCCATTGCGCGTTTAGGCGGGCCCGGATCGCCGGAATGGACTTGGATCGAGGATTTTCTCAACAGTTATGGGGAACAATTGGTGAAATCCAATCAGCTTTCAAAACTGGACTACTCGGCCTTTCGGGCGCAAATGCGTCAACGCACAGAACGCGGTTTTGGCGTTCTGCAAACTCCGACCATGGCTGATGTGTTGCTCAGGAAGGTGAATTGACATGACGTCCATACCAGCCATTGACCGCGACGTTCAAAGCGCGCTTGTTTATCTGAATCAGCACAGCGAGGACGTGGTGACTCTTGAGGAATTGGCTTACGCCGTAGGTCTCAGCCCACATTACCTGCAACGCAAATTCAAAGCGCAGTTGGGAATGTCGCCCAGGGAATATGGAGCCAAGCTCAAGCTGTCGAGTTTTCGCGGTGAACTGAATGCCGGGCATGCCGTTACGGATGCGACCTACGCGGCGGGCTATGGTTCGAGTCGTGCACTTTATGAATCGGCGCGCACGAGTTTGGGCATGACGCCGGCGCAGGTTGCGCGCAAGGGCGCGGGACTTGCGATCGTGTATGCGTTGCACAGCTGCGCACTTGGTCGCGCGCTGATGGGCGCAACGGAAGACGGAGTTTGCGCCGTGTATCTCGGTGACGACAAGCTAGGAACGGATAGCGAACTCGAACGCGAATTGAAGCATCAGTTTGCGGCGGCTGATTGCACGCGCGGCAAACTTCCGCACAATTGGGAAAGAGGCATTATCGACCATTTGAGCGACACCTGTGCTCCGCTAGGTGTTCCACTGGATTTTCGCGGCACTCCATTTCAAGTACGAGTGTGGAAGGCTCTGCGTGAAATTCCCGCCGGCGAGCGCAGGACGTACTCCGCATTGGCAACGAGTATCGGTTCGCCAAACGCCGTGCGAGCCGTGGGCAGCGCCTGCGGTCAAAACGCCATTGCGGTTTTGATTCCCTGCCATCGCGTCACGCGCAAGGACGGAGGTTTGGGCGGTTACCGCTGGGGCTTGGAGCGCAAGCGGGCCTTGCTTGCGAATGAGAGTAAGTCGAGCGAGTGAGGCAAGACTCGCAGCGCGTGAGCCTATGGATGGTGTTTGCTAGCGGCGCGCGGTAACTTGAATTTCCACCTGCGCGCCCGCGGGCAATTGCGCGACTGCTACGCAGGCACGGGCGGGAAACGGCCTTGGGAAGCGCGCAGCGTAAATGGCGTTGAACTCGGCGTAGCGATCCATGTCGGTCAAGAACACAGTTGCCGTAACCACATCTCCCAATCCCAGCCCGATGCGTTGGAGCTCGCCTTCGACGGCATCGATCGCCGTCGTCGCCTCATGCTCGAAACTGACGCCGCGCTCACCGATCTTGCCGGACATAAACACGAAGTCGCCCGAAAGGACAGCACTCGAATAGGGCCCGATACCCGGCGCACTCAAGACGGACTTACGTGGGGCCGCGCAACCAAAAGATAGGTACAGTGCCGCAAGCGTGCACGCGAGTGTCATTTTTTGCATTGGGATCCTGGGGTTGGGGAGACAGGTATGAGCCTCCTGGAAGTCGCGGACAAGATGGGGAATCCGTTGGGGTTCTACTGGGGATTTGGATTCGTGGCCTTCATGATCATTCCATTGGTGCGCTTCAATCGGTCACTATTCGTCATTTGCACGCTGGGCTCCTGCCTTTTTATATGGCTTCAGCAGTACGTGGCCTTTAACGACTACCGACGACCCGACATCATTCATGAAATGGGGGTGATGTATTACGTTCACCAATTCTTGGCTTCCTTACTTCCGCTGGCCACTTGTTTCATTGCGGGCTTTGGATT
>JAJDES010000508.1 GCA_029259675.1 Planctomycetota bacterium | reverse complement strand
GGCTCCCGACCAATTCATGCCTCATTCATCGTTGAGCGCCCAAGCGGGCATCGAAATTCGCGCAGCGCGCGGTGAGGATTTTGCAGCCATCCTCTCGCAAGAGGCCCTCGCATTTATTGCGGGCTTGGAGCGTCAATTTGGTGCGCGCCGAATCGAACTGCTGAATCTTCGCAGGCAGCGACAGAGCCAACTGGATGCCGGTCAGCGCCCGGACTTCTTGGAACACACCAGCGAGCTGCGAACAAGCGACTGGAAAATCGGCCCAGTTCCGACGGACTTGCACAAAAGGCAAGTGGAGATCACCGGTCCGGTGGATCGCAAAATGGTCGTGAATGCGCTCAATTCCGGAGCGGACACGTTCATGGCGGACTTTGAAGATTCCAATTCGCCGACGTGGGAGAACAACATCCACGGCCAAATCAATCTGCGCGATGCGATCCGTCGACAGATCGACTTCACGCTACCCGCCACCGGCAAGTCCTACAAGTTAGCGGACGAGACGGCCACGCTCTTGGTGCGTCCCCGGGGATGGCACTTGGAAGAGCAACACATGACGGTCGATGGGTCGCCTATCTCGGCCAGCTTGTTCGACTTCGGACTATTCTTCTTTCACAACGCCGCCGAATTGTTGCAGCGCGGAAGCGGACCCTACTTCTACCTTCCAAAGCTGGAAAGCCATTTGGAAGCTCGGCTTTGGAACGATGTATTCCTAGCCGCGCAAAAACAGTTGGGCTTGCCCACCGGCACCATCAAAGCAACGGTCTTGATTGAAACCATCTTGGCTTCCTTCGAGATGCACGAGATCCTTTACGAGCTGCGCGAGCACTCCGCCGGCCTCAATTGCGGGCGCTGGGACTACATTTTTTCGTTCATCAAGCGCTTCCGAAAAGACGCCGGCTGCATGCTTCCCGATCGCTCCTTGGTCGGCATGGACGCACATTTTCTAAGTTCGTACAGCCAACTACTGATCCAAACCTGTCACAAGCGCGGCGCCCACGCCATGGGCGGAATGGCAGCCCAGATCCCCATCAAGAACGACGCCGAAGCCAATCGCGTCGCCCTAGAGAAGGTGCGCAAGGACAAGCAGCGCGAAGCACGCGCCGGGCACGACGGAACATGGGTCGCTCACCCCGCTTTGGTATCCATTGCCCGCGAGCAATTCGAATTGGTCCTGGGCGACAAGCCCAATCAATTGGATGTTGCTCGCGAAGATGTGCACGTTCAAGCCGAGGATCTTTTGCGCGTACCCAGTGGCCCGATCACCGAGGCCGGACTGCGCCAAAATTTGAATGTCGGCATTCAGTATGTCGAGGCTTGGCTGCGCGGCGTCGGTTGCGTCCCCATCAACCACCTGATGGAAGATGCGGCCACGGCAGAGATCAGTCGCACACAAATTTGGCAGTGGCTCCAGCATTCCGCCAAGCTCGATAACGGAACTGCCATCGATACGGACTTGGTACTGCGCTACCTGCGCGAAGAGCTGGGCAAGATCGAAACCGAGCAAGGCTCCGAACGCTTCGCGGGAGGGCGCTTCCAAGCGGCCGCCGCTCTATTCGAACAACTGATGACAAGCGAAGAACTCGAAGAGTTTCTGACCCTGCCCGCCTACCAAGCAATTCTTTCAATCTCCGGGTCCACACCCAGTGATTCCACCAACTAAACCATCCCGGGGTTTGACGCGAATGGAAATTTGCGGCCCTGCCACCTGAACGCAAGCAATAACGGAGAGGCTCGATGTCCACCCCTTACTTCGGCAACAACAACGGATCGACCCTGGGCGCCGAGCGCTGGAATGGGATTAAGCGCGACTACACACCGGCGGACGTTGAGAAGTTGCGCGGCAGCTTGCGCATTCGCCACACGCTGGCCGAGCAAGGTTCCGAGCGACTTTGGAAGCTGCTCAATGAAGATGACTACATCAACGCTCTGGGAGCTTTGACCGGCAACCAAGCCATGCAACAGGTTCGCGCCGGTCTAAAGGCGATTTACCTCTCAGGCTGGCAAGTCGCCGCCGACGCCAACCTCTCGGGACAGATGTATCCCGACCAGAGCCTATACCCGGCCAACTCCGTCCCGGCTGTTGTGCAACGCATCAATCAGACCCTGACGCGCGCCGATCAAATTGCGCACATGGAGGGCGACACGTCCACCCACTGGTTCGCACCGATCGTGGCCGATGCGGAAGCCGGTTTCGGCGGCCCGCTCAACGCTTTTGAGCTCATGAAAGCCATGATCGAAGCCGGCGCCTCAGGTGTGCACTTTGAAGATCAATTGGCATCGGAAAAAAAATGCGGACACCTGGGCGGCAAGGTTTTGATTCCCACCCAGGGTTTCATCGCCACCTTGAATGCAGCCAGGCTCGCAGCCGACGTACTCTGCGTCCCATCCGTCCTGATCGCCCGTACGGACGCCCAAGCTGCCAAGTTGCTCACAAGCAATATTGACGAACGCGACCACGCCTTCATTACCGGTGAGCGAACTCCGGAAGGCTTTTACTACGTCAACAACGGCCTCGACCTGGCCATCAACCGCGGCAAGGCCTATGCGCCCTACGCGGACTTGGTCTGGTGCGAAACCTCAACTCCCGACTTGGACGACGCCAAGCGCTTCGCCGAAGAAATTCGAGCCGACTTCCCCGACAAGCTCTTGGCCTACAACTGCTCACCATCATTCAACTGGAAAGCCAAATTGGATGACGCGACGATCGCCAAGTTTCAGCGCGAACTGGGCGCCATGGGCTACAAATTCCAATTCGTCACCTTGGCCGGGTTCCACAGCCTCAACTACGGCATGTTTGAGTTGGCCAGGAAGTACAAGGATCTCGGCATGAGTGCTTACTCCGAGATGCAGGAAGCCGAATTTGGATGCGAGCAACACGGCTACACCGCAACTCGCCACCAGCACGAAGTTGGAACCGGTTATTTCGATGTGGTTTCCCAAGCTGTCAAGGGCGGACAGTCTTCCACCACAGCGCTTTCGGGCTCGACTGAAGAAGTGCAGTTCACCCGCTGATTGGCTCCATTCAAGAGCCTGCACTAGGCCCGACACAATAAGGCGAGCGAGCGATCCCATGCGGTCGCTCGCTCGCTTCCTTGTTTGATGCCCAGCTTCGGCGGGTTTGCCCCGGCCAGAATTTCGGGTGGATTCGCTCGAGGTTCAATCGTGATACGGGATCGCCCGCGCAACGGCTCACTTTGCTGCCCGGTAGGTTGAGCTTTGCAAGGCGTTGGGTTGGAGACATGAGCTGGACAACAAGAGCATCCACCCACTTTCCTTAACCGGCCGGGGTGTCCCCTGCGGTGCTCGAATTAGGG
>JAJDES010000507.1 GCA_029259675.1 Planctomycetota bacterium | reverse complement strand
TGGCGTTTAGGCCTAATCAGCCGCCCCTACCTAGGCTGGTCCGCGCTCTTTGGTGATTACGATCTAGACGGGGACGAGGACCTATTCGTGGTCAATGGGCACGTTTACCAAGACGGCGTGACGCACGAGCTCGGCACAACGAGGGCGCAAACTCCACTCTTGTTTGCCCGCGGCGAGGACGGATTCACGCGTGCGACGAATCAGGGACCTTGGCTGGATCACGCAGCCTGTGACCGCAGTGCAGTCCATGGCGACCTGGACAATGACGGTGATTTGGACCTCATCATCGGTTCAATCGACCAACCCTTGCGCGTGTTGCGCAACGACTCACCCGACTCCGCTTGGGTAGCGATTGAATTGCGCGACGAACGCGCAAACTCACGCAACCCCTTTGGCATCGGCAGCCAAGTATTGCTGCGCGCCGGCCAATCGCTGCAACGACGTTGGATCTACACAGGCGGCGGTTACATCTCCGGATTGAACCCAAGCGTGCACTTCGGCTTGTCCGCATCCGATCAAGACTCAACCTTGGAGGTTGAAGTTATTTGGCCCGACGGCGAGACGAAAACTTACTCCAATGTGCAGGCCGGCAAGCAACACCGATTGAAACGTTAGTTGCTGCGAATCAGCAAGCGAAGCGCCCAGGGAATGCGCCGCCATCGGGCTCGCAACCAATAAAAGTCCGCAAGTACTCTTTGGTCAAGGTTGCGACATGGGATGAACGGTGAAGCCCTACAAGACGCCCGAGTCTGCCCATTCCCCACGCGGCAGGCAATCGGAGTCCGCTAGCATTGATGGAATCGGCGAGTTCGAGCTGGCGAGCCTTTGCAAAAACTCGTTTTCCTCAAAACCGTCCTACTTGGTCGGTATTTCCAAAATCACGCCGTTCGTATCGAGCCCGCCCACTGCAATGTGTTTCCCGTCAGGAGAAAATGCGAGCGACATCGGCAACGAATCATAGCCCCCGAGCTCGTCCAAGAGACTTCCGTCACTGACGCTCCAAAGTCGCACGAGATTTGATCCTGACGAGATGGTCGCAATGCGTTTTCCGCTCGGGTCGAACGCGAGGTCCAGCACTCGGCCAAGGTGACCATCCAAAGTAAACAGCACTTCGCCGCTTGCCACTTCGAACAAAGTAACTCGTCGATTCATTTCGCCAACGGCCAGGGCTCCACCGTCGGGAGAAAAAGCTAAGCAAGTTAGGGGGCTTTTGAATTCCCTCCAGTCGTTCAATTCCTTGCCGTCTTCAGTTCGCCACAGCTGCAATTCCCTGCCTGCAGTCGCAACCGCTTCACCATCCGGTGAAAAAGCCAAGGAAAGCTCGACTCCGCGAAGCCCTTTGATTCGCAGAGTTTCCTTGCCGTCAGCGGCCCATAGGCGCGCCGTGCCATCAGCTGTAACGGCTCCCATTCGCGAACCATCTGCAGCAATGGCCACGTCAAAGATGGCCATCTCATGCTGGCCGAGTAGCGCGATGGGTTTTGTTGTTTCGCTATCCCACAGCCGAATGGATCCGTCTCGCCCACCGCTAATCAGGCGCTTTCCATCGCCTGTGAAAGCCAGGCCGTAAACGACGCTGATGTGCCCTTCGAAGCGACCGGCCACTCGACCGTCTTGCGCATCCCAAATTAGCAATTGGCCATCATTGCTCCCCGAAGCTAAGTGTTTGCCATCGGGAGCGTAAGCCATGGACGCGATCGGGCTGCGATGGCTTTCGAAGCGAGGGCGTTCGATTCCAGTTGCCAAATCGAATAGGCGTAAATGCAAACCCTCTGCCACAACCAAGCAACTGGCGTCGGGCGACACCGCGTGCTGCAAAATGTCCACCGAACTCAGTTGCCAAGATTCCAACGGCTCGCGATTGCCCGTTGAAAAACGCTCGACTAGGCCGCCGTTCGCGCAGCGTACGAGTTCCGAGCCCCCTCCTGCCAACATGCATGGAGCGGCTCCCTCCTCGCCGAATCGATGCAAAATATCACCGTTGTTCGTATCCACTTGGAGCAACACACCATCGGAATCAGCAACAAACAACTCGCCGGAGGGGCCGAATACAGGACGACTGCAGTTGCCGTCTTGGAAAGGGCGCTCCGCCATCAGGCGGCCGGTTTTGGTCTCGAAGACAAGCAACAATGAAGAAGGCTCATCAGATGTGTCCGCGCGCCCCATGGCCTTGCCGCGGTTGAATCCGACCCACGCCAAACGAGTGCCGTCGCTTGAGATAGCCATCCAAACCGGATCCATGCGGCGATCGGTTTTGGCCAAGGGGCTAACTTCTCCGCTGAATGCGTTTACCCGCTTTGCCTCTCCACTCGTGGCCGCATAAAAGATGCTACTGCCCGGTGAGGCGCAAATGATGTTTCCGAGCTTGCGCCAATTGCTTATCAAACGGCCATCGGTGTGAGAGTAAAGCGCGACGGTCCCGTCGCCCGCAGCAATCGCCACGCGCTCTCCACCTAGAAATGTACCGGAAGTGGATAAGCCCAAGTCCAATTGAATGCGCTTCAGCTGCCGGCCGCTTTCGGAGTCCCAAATGCGCAGGGATCCGTCGCGCGCAGTTGACCCGATGAACTTTCCGCTCTTGTCAAAATCAACCCAACCGATGGGTCCCGTGTGCTTTAGCCGATTCGTCCCCAGGCGTGCCGAAGCGCCAGGGGGCAAAGGATCCCCGTGCGCGTCCAGATGCTGTTCGCCATCGCTGCTGAAGGCGGCAGCCGGGCTCAGCAATAGAGCAACAATCACAAACAGAAATCGAAGCTTGTTCATCAAAGGACTAATGGAAGTGATTGCGTGGTTTCGTCTGCCCAAAATCGAGTTCGGCCTTGTTCCCTGGTGGTTCCATCGCAACCGCTGCAGGCCGGGGCCACGCACATATTTGTGGGCTGATACCAAAGACCGAATTGGGCTTGCGACTGCGCCGAGTGTTGATCTTAGCCAAGCTCAGCAAGCTCGCACCTGGGATCTGTTCAAAAGCTCGTTTTGAACGATTCGGCAACATCTCCGGGACCTAATTTTTGAGTCTTTCCCCAACAAGTAAGAGGTGCGCCCCGCGCAAGACGGAGCGCACCTCAACCCTAGTGGCGGTGGCTTAAGCCGCCTCGAAAAGCCCTGTTCTTACTGGCCGCTAAACGCGCGCTGCAGGTAGGCGAAATCGACCATGTCGAAGTCTTGATCCTGGTCGATGTCCGCGACCGCGCCCTCTTCATCGGGGGTGATCGTTGCGCCCGGCCCCATGAACCAGCCGCCGAATTCGAGGAAGGCCCAGTCGAATGCATCCACATCGTTGTCATTCTCGATGTCGAATTCCGGCCGGCCCAGGGACAGCAGGAAACTCGCCAGCGCATCTTT
>JAJDES010000506.1 GCA_029259675.1 Planctomycetota bacterium | reverse complement strand
GCTCAGCACGAATTGCCCTGACTTGTCCTCAACGCGCATCACACCGAGTGGATCGGTGAGAGCCATACAAGTCATGCCGTCGCGCCGTACCGGTCTGCGTCGCAGGTGGGAGTGCAGGCTGTGGGGATTCAATCGAGGTTTGTTTCTTGGTCGGGACTAGTCGTCGCAGCTCTCATCGTTGGTGCGGGCGATGGCCGTAATCTCTTCGGCCGAGAACAGCGGGCCCTTTCCGACTCCGGGGCAGGTTGTGCGAACCTCGGACTCCCAGGTGCCGGGATTGAGGTTCTCCGTCCAGAAGGGCCAGGTGCGGCATTGTGTGGGGCGCACGCTGTAGATGCTGCAGCGGTTTCCTTCGTCGAGGAAGGGGCAGGCGGGTTGGTCCATGCGCAGGCTGATGTAGCCGTCCGCCGGGACGCAGTACTCCTCGAGGAATTCGGCCTGCTCCAGACCCAGGTGGGTTGAGATCTGAGCGACCTCATTTTGATTCAGGTACACATACGAATAGCCGCCGTGGTTGCGGCAGCAGTTGCCGCAGCCGCTGCACTCAAATCGTAAACCCTCTGCATACCAGTCTTTATGGCTCATTCGTGGGGTGTCGTGGCAGGTGTGCGGTAACTGCGTCTCCGTTGGGGCTTAGTGGAATGAGGTGTGCGAAGCTGCACATGTGCGCCTAGCGGCTCGGGTCAGCGGATGCCCGCCGCCGCCGCCCCGAATCGAGCTCGCCGGCCCATCCGGCATCACCCATCCTTAGAGCTTCTGTGCCGATGAAACTGATTGTTGTCGAAGAAGGGCACCGTTCCGTTTTGGAATTCGATGGCCCGGTGGTGCGCTTGGGTCGAGCCATTGACAACGATGTGCGTTTGAGCGGTCAGAGAGTCTCACGTTACCACTGCCGATTGGAAGAAAGCGGTGGGGAAGTTTGGATCGTGGATTTGGGCTCGGCCAACGGGACCACGCTCAACGGTAAGCGCGTCGATCGTTGCCGCCTGGTCTGCGGCGATGAGTTGAGCTTGGGCAGCGCCCGCATTCACCTGCAGGCCGAACCCGAACGAACCGAGATTCTCGGCGCCGGAGCGGGCCTGATGGGAGTGGGCCTTGTGACCCACGACGGTGGGGGATCCGAACGGGACAGTCTGCGCACCTTTGCGCGCACGACGCGCGCGCTGCTGGAGGAAACGGACGAGGGGCGGCTATTGCGGCTCATTCTGGACGCGGCTGTGGTGCTTTTGGGTGCGGAGCGCGGTTTCCTTTTGATGTCCAGTCCCGAGGGCGCGGGCTTGGGTCATGTGGCGCCCAAGGATTTGCGCGTGCGCCTGGCGCGCAGCTTTGAGGGCGGGGATATTCCCTTGCCGAGTTCGCGTTTTTCGACTGGCATCGCCGAGCGCGTGCTGGAACTCAAGCGTCCGATCCTTTCGGTGGACGCCGGACGCGACGAGCGTTTTCAAGAGATGGCCAGCGTGGAGGATTTGCGACTGCGTTCGGTGATGTGCATGCCGATTCAGGTCGGCGCTTTTGTTGAGGGCCTTTTGTACGTGGACAATCGGCTGCAGCAGGGCGCCTTTTCCGAAGACGATTTGGATTTGGCCGAGCTTTTTGCCGCGCAGGCGGCCCTGGCGATTCGGAATGCGCGTCAAATTGCGCGACAGCAACAGCAGCAAGTACGGCTCGAGGATTCGCAAAAGAAAATTGAGGTTTTGAATCAACAGCTCGGTCGCAAGGTGCGCGATCGCGATGCGGAGTTGGCTGTTGTGCGCGCCGAGTTGGGTCGCGAGCGCGGGCGCTACGACTACACGGCGATCGTCGGCTCCAGCGATCGCATGCGCAATGTCTTTCAACAGCTGGATCGCATCATCGACTGCGAATTGCCCGTTCTGATCCATGGCGAAAGCGGGACCGGCAAGGAGTTGATTGCACGTGCGGTGCACTACAACGGATCGCGCAAGGAAAAGCCTTTTGTCGGTCTCAATTGCGCGGCTTTGCCGGACTCATTGCTCGTTTCGGAACTCTTCGGTCACACGCGCGGAGCCTTTACCGGCGCCCACAGCGCCAAGAAGGGTTTGTTTGAACAGGCCGACGGCGGAACCTTGTTCCTGGACGAGATCGGGGACATGAGCGAGGAGATGCAGAAGAAACTCCTGCGCGTTTTGCAGGAGCGCGAAGTTCGACCGCTCGGCTCGGATCGAAAAGTGGAGGTGGACGTGCGCCTTGTGACCGCCAGTCACCGCAACTTGGCGGAATTGGTCGCTGAGGGGCAATTTCGCGAAGACCTCTTCTATCGCATCAACGTTTTGGATGTGAATTTGCCGCCTCTGCGCGAGCGCACGGATGATGTGCCGCTCTTGGCCGAATCGCTTTTAATTCGCGCCGCGCGCGAAGCCGGAGTCGAGCCGCCCCTGGTGCCTCAGGAGGTCATGGCGCTCTTGGTCGCCTACAGTTGGCCCGGAAACGTGCGTGAGCTCGAGAACGAAATGCGTCGCTTGGTGGTCTTGGCCGATGGATTGGTCAGCCCCGAGCTGCTGTCCGATAGCATTCGCAGCGGCGGCCAGGCCAAGCCCGTGAGCGGCCCCGTGCTGGAGGTCGGCGGGGACTTGCGCGAGGCCGTCGCGAGTTTTGAGCGCGAGGCGATACTGTCGGCCCTGGAGCGCTCAGCGGGCAATAAAAGTCGTGCCGCAAGCGAATTGGGCATCAGTCGCTTCGCCTTGCAACGCAAGTTGGACAAGTACAAGGACGCCGAGGACGCCGAGGACGCAAAGGCTTCCCAAGCCGAGTCCGGTGGAGGACAATCGGAAAAGACCGGCGGCGCTTCCCCGGCGAGCGAGGGCGGGGGTGAGCAGGAAAAGGCAAAATCGGCGCACGAGCCCGAAACCGGGCAAGCTGCTAACGGAGGCGGGGAAGACCATGGAAAATCCAAGTCGAGCGCTACGCAGCACGGGGATTTTGCCGATGGAGATCAAGCCACGGGCGGGTCTGGCGGCACGGACGGCGCGACGATCTTTTAGCGTGCGGGATTTTGCACGTGCAGAGTTTTTTCAGCGCACGGTGATGCCGCGTTTCCGCTTGAGGGTGCCGCGTTTGCGTTCAAGCTGCGCGGCCCCGCAATCGAAGCGGGTGGTACTTATGTCGGATGATGCAATAGAAACGAGGCTTTGCGTTTGAGCGGTGAAGCCCGTTCTCGCAACGCCATGCGCACGGCTGCGCCGGCGATCCCCGGCTACCGCATTGTGGGCGTTATTGGTCGCGGTGCCACCGGCGTTGTGTATCGCGCGCGGCAATTGGCTGTGGATCGCATGGTCGCGCTGAAAGTGTTGCACCTGGAAAAGGCCGGTCGCAAGCGCGTGGTCAGCAGGTTGCAGCGCGAGGCGCGCACAACCGCCAGGCTTTCCCACCCGCACATCGTTTCCGCCTTTGATTTGGGCGAGATCGAAGGCATTTGGTGGTTCGCCATGGAATTGGTGGACGGGCCATCCCTGGCCTTGAGGTTGCGCGAGGGCGGGGCCCTGCGCGAGCGCGAAGCCCTGCGCTTCTTCATTCCGCTCTGCGAAGCCCTGGTGCACCTGTGGGAGCACGGAGTCGTGCACCGCGACATCAAGCCCGGCAACATTCTCATCGACGACACGGGCGGCGCGCGCTTGGCGGACTTGGGATTGGCCTTCGCCGGCGATGATCCCACCGTAACGGAGGAGGGGGGAACCCTGGGGACTCCGCACTACATCAGTCCCGAACAGGCCGTCAATGCTTCCGGAGTCGATTGTCAAAGCGACATCTGGTCCTTCGGGGCGACACTCTTCCATGCTGTTTGCGGCACTCCGCCTTTTCGCGGGGGGAGCACGGCCGAGGTTTTGTCGGGTGTGTTGCACGCGCGCATCGTCGATCCGCAGGAGCTCGCACCGCAGTTGTCGCGCGGCTTGAGTTTGATCCTGCGCAAGTGCCTCTCGCGCGATTTGGATTTGCGTTACCGCGATCCGCGCGAGTTGCTGTCCGATTTGGAGCGCGTGCGCGAACGTCGCGCTCCGCAGATCGATCCGCGTGCGCTCGAACCCCTGGATAAGGCCCCGAGGCCCTTACTCAAATTCAGCATCGCCGGCGTGCTGCTGGCGCTGGCGGCCGGCACCTGGATCTTGATGAACCCCAAAGGGGGCGAGCAGGACAACGGAGTCGAAAGTCAGGACGACGGGGCCAATCAGGTCGGGCGAACGGAAGAGTTGGTGCGCGATGCCCTTGCGGACCACCGAATGTTGGCTCCCGTACTGTCCGAATTGGAATGGATTGCACGCGAGGAGGACCCGCGCAGCGTCCAGGCCGCCATGGCGGGAACCACGCGCTTGCGAATGGCCCTGCGCAGTGAGATCACCGCGCTGCATGTGGATATTGATCGCGATTTCTCCACCGAGTTGGAGCGGGGCGACTACGGCGCCGCGGCCGACCTGCTGCAGGATAAGTTCGCAAATGACTTGTTGCAGCGAACCGGTTTTGAGTTGCACGCGCTTCCAACGGATTTGGCCCAGGGCCATTCGGCCTGGCGCACGGATCGCGAAGTGCAGATCGGTGCGGCGCAAAGTGAGCTGTCGCGCGTGCTGCGCGAATCGGCCGATAGCTATTACGAGAACGTGATCTTGCCCGCGGTAGATCGCTTGCAAGAGGCGGATCGATGGCAAAGTGCCTTGCAGCAATTGTCGCTCGAGAACATTCTCACCGGCGTAGATCGAGCGGCTGCCGAGCGCTTGGGTCCCGAATTGCAAAGCAAGTCGCTCTCTCGGTTGGAGAGTCGCTTGAAGGTTCGCCGCGCCAGGGTCTTAGATCATTGGTCCCTGGTGGATGCAGAGTTGCATCAATGGCTCGCGTGGCGCGCCCTGCGTTCCGAGGAGGCCATCGCGGCCGGCGGGCGCAATGTGGCCGGTGAGTTGCGCGCGGCCTTTGACAACGAATTGAAAGCGCGCGGGATCGCCCGCGAGGAATTGCCCGCCGAAACGCGGATCGCAGCCCTCGATGAGTTGGAGCGCCAAATGCGCGATCTCGAGGATCTTGAGCGGCGCACGGCTGTTGAGCGCGCCAAGCAGGATGCGCGCGTTCTGCGCACGGCGGTCGCTCCGCCCCTGTGGCGCGCGCGCGACTTCGATGCCGTTGCCAAGCTGTGGACGGACTTTTCGGACTCGCTTGACAACTTGCCGGCGGGGACGGATCCGTTCTTGATCGGGGGATTGCAAGCGGATGCGCAGTTGCAGTTGCGCGAAGCGAGCCTGCTGAAGGGACTCTTGGAACGAGCGGCAGCCGGTTTGGAGGCAGCCGACGGGATGCGCTGGGAGTTGTCCGTCGGCAACATTCGGCTGCGCGGAGTCATCGATGTCGGGACCGGACTCAAGGGCGGCAACTTTGACTTGGTTGTGGCCGAGAATCGGCGCCAAGCCATGGTGCTGAACGAGCTTCAATCGGAAGATCTGGAACGCCTGGCGGGTTTGGTCGGCGCCGACGGAGAGTTGAAGGATGCCGGCGATCGGCTTTTGCGCGCACTGGTGCGAATGCGCGACGGCGATGCCTCGCGCAGTTTGGCCGTGTTGGGATCCGGGCCCCTGCCCGACGATCCTTGGGTGCCGGCGCTGGTGGCTTCCCTGCGCGACCGGGCCAGGCGCGAATTGCTGGACGACAACGAGCGAATTCAAAGTCACAGGCGCGAAGCCGAACGCCTGTTGTCACTCTTGGAGCCCGGATCTTCCGTGGACAACGCCCGTCGCGCGCAGGTTCTCAATGCCTTGATTGACGAGTATTCGGATGTGCCGGCGGTGCGCACCCAAATCGCGGCACTGCGCCAGATGCGCGAGCAGTTGAAGCGTCCCAAACCGACGGAGAAAACTCTGTTGAAGGCCTTTGGTGCGGGGCGCGTTGATTTCCTCAATGAACGCCTGGCGCGGCTCGAGTTCGAATTTCAAGAACTGACCGCCGGCGCTTGGCAGCCGGGCGGCTGGTTGCCCGACGGCTTGGGTTGGAGCGCGCCCCGCGCCGGCACTTGGGAAGGGTTTGAACTTGGGGATGGCCCGCGACTGACGCTGCAACAGGCTGCGGGTGAGTTGCGCGATGGGGAATTGGAAATCGAGTTTGAGCTGGAGTTGCCACACTCCGCCGGGCCGCCGGCCCTGGTGTGCGTTTCGGCTTCGGGGTATCACATTTCGCTGGCCGGGCCGGGCTTGCCCGGTGCGGAGGGAGGCGCGGCCAAGAATCGGTTGCTCGTCACCTACGGCAAGTTCTCGGAGCACTTGACGTTGCTGCGCCGCGGTCGAGGAGACAAAGTGCTGCAATCGATCGTGCGCGGCGGGCACCATGTGTTGCGCATCAAAATCGAAGCGCGCTTCCGCAAGGTTGAGGTCACGCTCGATGGGGAAGCTATCGGTGTCTCCACCGTTGCGCCCAGCCGCGACATCGACGGAGCGGGCTCGATTCAAATTCGGGCTTGGGAGTCCTTGCGCATGATTCGCGCCAGCGTGATCGCCGAGCGCCCCTAGTCTTTTTGAGTCGCGCCTGAGGTCGGGAGTGCCTGCGCGGGTCAGCTCTTGCCTGCGAAGCGCTCGAGGATCTCGCGCGCGAACAGCAAGTGATCCCTGTCGATGCGCTCGGCAATGATGTCGAGCATGTCGTGCAACTCCGATTCCGTGGCGCCCAGGCGCAGGGCCCCGCGGGCGTGGCTTGCCAGCTGTTGTTCCTGCCCCAGGGCAGCCAAGCAAGCGCAGGCGAATATTTCGCGACGCCTGGGTTCCAGTCCAGGGCGGGCGAGCACGCGGCCGTAGGCGTGGGCCTCGATCCAGTGCGCAAAGTCGGGTGCGTAGCGCTGCAGGCTGTTGCG
>JAJDES010000505.1 GCA_029259675.1 Planctomycetota bacterium | reverse complement strand
TTCGGTACCGGTATCCCCGGTCGCAGCGGACTCAATACCGAGCCCTTCTGTGGGGACAACGGCCAGGGCTGCTATGGCGGTCCGCATGCCAACGGTCTGCCCCTAATGGGTGCCTTGTGGAAGGTGCGTGACAACTTGAATGTCAGCCTGGGCAACGCCGCCGGTGATATGGCTGCGGACCTATTGCTTAACGGTTGGTTCAACGCCTACGACGACACGCAGTTGCTTTCGATAATTGAAGAGCACTGGCTGGCTCTCGACGATGACAACGGCAACATCGAAGACGGCACGCCCAACTACGAGGACATCGACGCGGGTTTTGTGACCCAGGGTTTTCCGGGCTTCGAGCTGACCTTCTTGAACCTTTCGGCCGTTACAGAGATCCAGAGTTCGCGCGATGAAAACGGTCCCTACGGTGTGGCCGCCAACATCACATCGGCGACCGGTGCGGCAGTTTCTTCGGCGACCGTGCACTACCGTGTTGACGGTGGCGGCTTCCAAATGCTGCCCATGGGGCTCTTTGCGCCGGAGATTTACACCGCGTTGATCCCCGGCGTGTCAGCACCTTCCTTCGTCGAGTATTACGTCGAAGCGGAGGACGTGAACGGCGATTCCAACCGCTTCCCCAAGGGCGCTCCCGATGAACTGTTGAGTTTCCGCGTGGCGCAGGAAACGGTCTATCACGAAGAATCCTTCGACGGAGCCACGGACAACGGCTGGTTCCACGTAGAGACGGCCACCCAGGATGATTGGCAACGCGATACGCCCACGGGGCAATCGGGTATTGGGTCCAACGTGAGCTGGATCGACCCGCCGGCCGCCTTTAGCCCGCCCTTCTGCTGGGGCAACGACTTGGGCATTTCCGGCTTCAACGGCGCGCACCAACCCCTGGTGGACAACTCCCTGTTTTCCGACTCTATCGACCTATCCGCGGCATCCGGCGCCAGACTTGAATTCAAGCGTTGGCTGAACGTGGAGCGCGGCCTATACGATCAGGTTTACATCAAGGTCGACGGAGTCCAGGTTTGGACCAACCCATTCGACTTTCACATCCTCGACAACGAGTGGACCGACTTCGGCGTCGATATCTCGAGTGAAGCGGACGGCGATTCCGATGTGCAACTCGAGTTCCAACTGGTTACCGACGGCGGTTTGGAAATGGGCGGTTGGAGCCTCGACGACCTGCGCATCGTTTCCTACGACACGGTTTCGAGTACTTGCCTGCCCCTCAGCTACGGCAGCGGCTTGGCCGGCGTGCAGGGAATGCCGAGCTTGGATAGCAAGGGCTTGCCCTCGCGCCTCGGAGAAGTGTTCCCGGTAACTCTGAAGAACGGAACTCCAGGATCGGCAGCCGTCTTTAGTGTGGGCTTCGCCGAAGTGGATGTTCCCTTCTTGGGTGGCAGCCTGTTGGTCAACCCCTTCCGCAACTTCTTGCGTGCGACGGACGTCTTTGGTCAGTCAACCCTGAACATCGCGCTGCCCAATGACAACTCCTTGATCGGCGTGGATGTATTTTGGCAAGCCTTTGTGATCGACCCGAGCCTGACAGAAGGTTTCTCGATCACCCCGGGCATGAAGTTGACGATCTGCGACTGAGACCCGTGACATTCGGAGGGCAAACGGCCCTCGGTTCGTCGAAAACAATACGCGGCCGCTCGGAAGTCAAATGAACTTTCGAGCGGCCGCTCGCGTTGCGACGTTGCCCGGCTCGAGCCGCGTTCATGGGGCAAGTCGGTTGGGAACTCAGGTGAAACGCACCTGGAAACAAGTCGTATGTCCGGGGTAGCGGCGCCCGGATGTGAGGCGAAGCTCGGGCGAGCCGCCGGGGCCCGGTCTTTGTTGTGAGCCGGCTGGGATTGCTCGCTAAGATGCCGGCCCATGGTCACGGAGCTTCAAGACGGTGAGTCGCGCACATCAGCAGGGCTGAAGCGCACGGTGTGGCTAGCCCTCTTGGCCGTGCTGTGCCTGGCCGCGGTGCCGCGCGTGCGATTGATTCGAGAGCACTCGCCTTACCCTCTGCATGAGGACGAGGCGCTGATCACCCGCCGCGCCGCGCGCATCCTGATGACGGGTGACCTCAACCCGCACTTCTTCAAGTATCCGTCGTTGCCGATTTACGCGACGAGTCTGGGCCTGGGCGCGGGCTACCTGTGGGATGGAGGCCAAGCCAAGGGCATGGAGCCGCGCGATGTCGGCCGCACCAGTCAGCCCTATTACGAGCGCGAAGGCGTGATGCTGGCCACACGAATGATCTTCGCCATGCTTTCGCTCTTGCCGCTGCTGTGGATCGGCCGCATGGGGGCGCGCGCATTCAAGGAACCGTGCATGCTGTTCCTGGCGCCCCTGATCTTGAGCTTGTCGAGTCGTTACTTGATGCAGTCGTGGACTTACATCAATGTCGATCTGGTCGGATCGATTGTGTGTACGGGTGCGTTGGCTTACTGCATGGCGACCTGGAAGAAGGAATCACTCTTACACCGCGCGCTGATCCCCGGCTTGCTGACCGGTATGGCTGTGGGATCCAAATACTATTTGGGCCTAGTCGGTTTGCCCTTCGCCATCGCGATCTTCTTGGGTGCGCGAGCGAATTGGATCAAGCATTCGCTCATTATCGCGCTTTTTACCGCAGCGGGATTCTTGCTCTCCACTCCGTACAGCTTGCTCGATCGCGGGCATTTCGTGGAGCAGTTGGTGTTCGAGATGAACCACTACTCGGAGGGTCACCAAGGCGCGGAAGAAGAGC
>JAJDES010000504.1 GCA_029259675.1 Planctomycetota bacterium | reverse complement strand
TCGAACTGGTGCAGGAGTTGCTCGCGCTATTCCGAGCGCATCCTGACTGCAAACTTCAATGGATCGCAGCCCACGCCGGCAATCGCTGGAACGAGTACGCCGATAGCCTGGCGACGGCCTGGCTGCGGGATGAGCTTTAGGGCGTAGGGATCAGGCAAATAGTCGTGGAGCAGTTTGGAGAAGAGACAAATTCCTTCAGATCGCCTGCCTGCTAGAGACTCCGCTTTTCTGCCGCGCAATGACAGCGATCAGTCGAGTCTGGCTCACATCAACGGCATGGCCTTTTAGTGCGCGGTGCGTCGCTCGCAAGTTGCAGTCACCGCTCCCACACTGCTAGGGCATTAGGAGCAGAGTGATCGCGTTGCTGGAGAACTTGAGGCTTCCGAAGGAATCAAAGGTTAGGAAAGCGTGGCTTAGTTCGAGGCCTGCTAGTGACGGAGCGATGGGGGGGAGGGAGAGGGTTGCCCTTCCCGATCCATTTGCGTCGAGGGCGCCGAAGAAGCTGCCGGTGAAGATGGGCGCTGTTGGGTGCATTCGAGTCAGTTTGGTGTAGGCGTCAAAATTTAGGGGGAGCACTAGGCCATTGCTCAAGTTAATGCCGGGGGAGGTTCCGCTTGCGCTTCCAAGAATCCAGTAAGCCGACAGAGAGTTGGGGAGGCCCGCTTCGAGGGTGAAGCGCGCGTTGCCGCCGGAGGATGTGGGTAGGGAGACAACGTCAACTGTCAGGGTTGCGAATTCTTCGGCGCCCATGTCGACTTCTGCTACGCCGTCACCATTGCTGTCGAGTATGCGGGGCAAGCCGGTGGAAGTAAGGGGGAGCGGTTCAAGGAGGTCGCCGTCAGCATCCAAGTCGAAAGTGTCTGCAGGTAGAAGGGCCGCATTGCCTGCGTCGAGTGCGGGTGAACTGCGTTTGAGTTTGGGGTTGTCATCTTCAGTTCCCAGAACATCGTCTGGACCATCAAGGTCAACGAACTGGGGATCGGATGAGATGTTTCCGATGCTTCCCAATTCTCCGGTCAAGCCCTGAATGACGCTGGATTCGACCGAGATCATGCCAAGCGATGGGGACGGGGGTGGCGAATGGGAGGTGTCTATCGATTTTGTTTGTGCCGATTCACCCGTGCCCGAGGCGTCGGTGTTGTTCCAGAGGATGGAGTTGGAGATTTTGCAATCAATCGTGAAGATTGATTCTGAGACACCGGGGACCAATACGCCGCCAACTCCGATCCCGGCGGAGTTTCCGACTATTGAGCAGGAATCTATCCGAGATTCTGTCGAGCCCATATAAATCGCGCCGCCATAGCTGGTCGCTGTATTTCCGCTGAACCAACAGCCGGTGAAGCTTGCAGGGATGGATGTGCCAACGTATGCGGCCCCTCCATTCGTAGAAGTGTTGCCCTGAAATGAAGAGTTCAAAACAGTGCAATGGAATGAATCCAAGGCGCCTCCTCTTTGCAGGGAGGTGTTATGCACGAATTGGCAGGCAAGTATGTGGAACTCTTGATCAAGATCGAGAAGTTGGCTCTTGATAGCGCCGCCTGACTTGCTCGAATTGTTTCGAAAAGTACAGCGAACTACCGAACCGGAATCGGGGGAGTAGATTGCGCCGCCGCAACCCTCAAGGCTTCTGTTGTCCTCAAACAAGCAGTCCGTGAGGCGCACAAATGTTGAAGTGGTTGCATAGATTGCGCCTCCACTGTAAGGGCCAAGGCAGACCTCTACGGGAGGGAGAGCCGGGTCGGGCTCGATCGAATTGTTCAAGAAGTCGCATCGAACCGCGCTGATCTCCAAGCCTCCGACATAGATCGCACCGCCTTGGTACAAGGCTTGGTTGTCCAAAAAGGCGCAATCAGAAATCGAAACTTTCGTTCCGGATTGGAGCAAGACTGCGCCACCACTCACAGATCGGTTTTGTTTGAAAATGCAGTTGCGGATGGTTTGGGAACTGTTGGTGGCCCACAGGCCAGCTCCGTGATGCAGGACTGTGTCATCAATTGCGTTGCCACTTGTAACGCAAAAGCCATCGAGGATTGTGGAGGGAGTGCCTCCTGCAGAACGAATTACATGAAAGCTGTTATCGCTATTGTTGATGAAGCCGGGAAGGTCGTCGCCTTCGAGATCACCGGACAAGATCGTCTGCTCAAAAAGCTCGGCGCGCTGTTCCAACGAACTCTCCGTCCCGTCGAATCCTCCATAGAGGGCAACGTGATTTGGTAGCAAGAACCACGCCTCGCGATCGCCCGCTGTTTGACCACCGCCTTCATCGGGGCGATAGGTTCCTTGTGCAACCCAAATCTGATCGCCGGGAACCGCTGCGGCAATGGCGTCTTGCAGATTCGTAAAGGCAGCCGTCCACGAGTTACCGTCAGACGGGGCCGTGGCAGCTTTACTCACGTAAATGACATCAGCGCAAATCGTGGGAGCAGTCGCTACGAGTGCGATGAACGTGGCAAGCTGGGAAATGTGGCGCATTTTAAACGGCGATTGAGTTCGACTGGAAAACCCAAGTGTCCACTTAAACGAAGCTGAATTCCAGGATCGGAAACGGGCCTCTGCTGCGGGTGCTTCGAATCGCAATAGTTGCCATAGTCAGCTTCTTGGGCCGTGGGAGTTATCCTGCGAGCTTTTCTGCAATTCGTGTGGACAGCTGGCAGACTCGGGGGAGTTGGTCTTTAGATGGATAACTCTCACAATCCTGCGAATTCTAATTGGCCCCGGGACCCTGGTGGGTTTTTGGATCATGGGGGCTGGGTGCGATCCCTGGCGACTGCGATTCTGCGCGATGAGGGGTTGGCGGAGGAGGTGGCTCAGGACACCTGGTTGACTTGGATCAACCGGCCTCAATCCACGGGGCGACCGGTGGGGGCCGGCGCAAGTGGCGAGCCTCCGGCAGAGCTAGGGAATCAGGAGCAAGGTCACTGCGTTGCTGGAGAACTTGGGACTTCCGAAGGAGTCAACTGTTAGGAAAGCGTGGCTTAGTTCGAGGCCTGCTAGTGACGGGGCGATAGGGGGAAGGGCTAGGGTTGCTCTCCCCGATCCATTTGCGTCGAGGGCGCCGAAGAAGCTGCCGCTGAAGATGGGCGCGGTAGGTTGCGTTCGAGTCAGCTTAGTGTAGGCGTCAAAATTCAGTGGAAGCACAAGGCCATTGCTCAAGTCAACGCCGGGAGAGGTCCCACTTGAGCTTCCAAGGACCCAATAGGTCGACTGGGAGTTGGGGAGGCCGGCCTCAAGCGTGAATCGCGCTTTGCCACCGATTGATGTTGATAGGAAGCCTATATCAACCGTGAGGGTCGCGAATTCTTCCGCGCCCATGTCGACTTCGGCGAGTCCGTCGCCGTTGCTGTCAAGCACGCGCGGTACGCCGCTTGGCGCGAGTGGCAGCGGCTCTAGATCGTCCCCATCATGATCGAGGTCGAGGGCGTCGGTTGGGAGCAGAAACCTGTTCCCCGCATCCAGGCCCGGTGAATTTCTTTTCAAGCGGAGGTCATCGTCTTCAGTGCCGGCAATGTTGTCGGGGCCGTCCGCGTCCACGAATTGGGGATTGAGAGAAATATTCCCAATGCCGCCCAAGGCGCCGGTCAAGCCTTCGACGAGGGAAAAATCCACTGCAAGTGTGCCGGCGCTAGAGCTTTGAACTTGAGCTGCTTCAAGCTGGCCCAAAGAGTCTGTGTTGCGCCACAGGATGGAGTTCTCTATGCGCGCTTCCACTCCATTCAAGTAAATGCCGCCGGCGCTTGTTCCCGCTGAATTCGCGACAAGCGAGCACGAGTCGATATTCAAAATGCTTTGTTTGGGGAGGAGACCGATTGACTGATAAACGGCTCCGCCGAATTCGGACGCTGTATTGCCAAAGAACTTGCATCCAGAAAAAGAGACGTCAGCAAAGAATTGACTGTTAACGGCTCCGCCCTTGGGAGCAGAATTACCTATGAAGGTGGAGTTGATTGCTGTGCATTTTGGAACAACCAAAGCACCGCCCGAGAATGCGGCCGAATTGCTGATGAAGGTGCTGTCGACAATTTCGACTCCATCGCCTATTGGGATCTGGCTGGTTGAGAGAGCGCCGCCATCTGAGAAACTCGAATTGTTGCGAAAGGTGCAGCGCGTCACGGACCCACTGCCGATCGCGTACACGGCTCCGCCAGTGTTGCTACTATTGTCCTCGAAGATCGAGTCCTT
>JAJDES010000503.1 GCA_029259675.1 Planctomycetota bacterium | reverse complement strand
GCCCTCCAGATTTGCCGGCAGGATCACGTGTGTGGCGGGACGCAAGCTGAGCTTCACTTGATGCTCCATGTTTGCTTGTGCGGACACTTCCAAGTTGGCTTCGGCCTGTGAGAATGAACCAAGCCCGCCTCCGATGATGGCCAAGTAGGCGCCTACCGGTGCTGCCATTGCAACGCTTCCGGCAGCGTCGGCGCGAGCGCGTGTATTCCAACCGTCCGACTTCCTTACGAGTCGAATGGGGACACCCGCGAAGGAGCCCGGTTTCTCCGCACCCTCCCCCTCCACTAGTTTGATCGTGAGCTGCAGGGATTCTTCTTCGGGCCGGCTGAGATCGATCAACCTTGAAATGCCGGGGACGGATCCTGGGACCACGCTCAAATCATGGCCGCTTGGGTCGCGTATCCACAAGTTGCGTGATTCAGCGCCGAACAACCGGAACTTTCCGTCTGCATCCGTTCGGCACCACGGGCCGCGGTGCCGATTCGGTTGTCCCACGTATCCGCCGACCAAGGGTTTGCCGTCGTGCCCCAAAACCGTGCCCTCTTGCACGCTGCCGGGCTCGCAGCGCAAAAGGACTTGGGTGCGATTGTCGTTCCACTCGGGAGTCAAGTAGTCAGCTAGAACGCCCGGTCCGGACGGCCACCATTCCGCATCACGATCAGGGCTAATGTCGCGCAAAATTGCGATCCCTTGCTCATTGGTGACCGCGGTGCGGCTATCGGGCAAATGCCCGCAGCCAAGCATCCAACCGAGCTGTGCTCCAGCCACCGGCTGTTCGAAGACATCCATCATTCGAATTTCGACATTCTGACCGCGGGTAAGGGAAACCTGGTTGCTCAGGTCGCCCGCGGGAATCATCAGAGGCGAATATCCTTCGGCATCAACAAAGCACCACTCTTCATTTTCGTTGCGCTTTGCATTGGGTAAGACAACGCAACCCTCATCGTCAGTCTCCATTTTCAGCGAGTACCAAAATTCACCCCCTAGCGGTGTCGGGGACTCTTCGGTCAACCAAACAATCGCATGATTGAGGGCCTTGCCACTGACTGCATCCGTGACGCGAATTTGCTCGCCCGCTCGAGGGGCAAGCGGAATGGCGGGTAACGCTGCAGCCAGCAATGGAATAGCGAAGCTGTACATGCAAAGGACCTCGTGACTCGGCGCCTTGGTTGGGAGGAGGGATCGGCTCCCAGAATATGCGCCTGGGACTCTCCGGTTACTGCCGGCCAGGAAACAATTCCCGCGAACCGAACCCTGTCGCCTCAAAAGCTACCGAAAGTCGCCAAATTCGGTCTGGCGATGACGTCCAAACGAGCAGATGTTTGGCGAGGGCTCCGCAAAGAGCGCGATTTCCAATGCTTATGTGCGCCGATCTAGCGCTTGAGCATTGCGAAAATGTGACGCCGTTCGCTTGCGCTCAGCCAGATGCCGAGGGTGGTTACCGAAATTGTGAGCGCAACGGTCAGGGCCAGCGCGGGAAGTCGCCAAGCGTGCAGTTCGGGCAAGAAGTGCGACAGAGCTATGCAGGATCCGAATCCCAGGGCAGCGGTCGGGATTCCGCGCAGCAGAACTTGCCGGGTCAAGTGCGATAGGCGCTCTTTGAGGAGCGCGCAGACGCGCATGGGAATGAACCAACCACAAACCAATTGATCCGCAATGGCCAAGCCGATGGGCAATCCGATGATTCCTAGCCTGGGTAGCAGAATCGCACCAAGCGCAAGTCCGAGAATCGTGGCGGCGAGGGTTGCGACTGCAACGGGGCGATGGCGATTGGAAGCGACTAGGACCATCGAGCTGGTCCACCAGGGCGTTTGCAATACCAATAGAGCCAACAGAGCTGCTGTTAGTTGGTCATTGCCAGCGAGCCTGCCGCCCGTCCAAAGTTGGAGCAAATCCTTTGATCCAAAATAGATGAAGAGCGCGGCTCCCATGCTGAGCGCGGTGAGACCTTTCACCGCTAGCAGGTGCAAGGCCCGCAGCTTTTGATAATCGCCGGTCGCCTCGATACTTGTCAGCTCGGGCCAAAGAGTGTGTGCGAAGGCGGCGGCGGCTTGGCGCACAACATTGCAAAGGGTGCGCAAACTGACATACAGCGTGACGCTGGCCGATCCGGTCATCGCAGCCAGAATGATCGTGCTGCCTTGGATGGAACCGGCCTGGGCAAGTTGCAGCAAAAAGAACAGCGAGCTGGGGCCGAGGAAGGACAGGGCGAGTGCTTTGTCGGCCCGCGAGATACCGATGCTGACTTCGGGATGATTGCGAGCGATATCGCGCCGTGCGAACAGCAACACGCCGACAACGGGTATCAATTGCGCGGCAGCCACGTAGGCCAGATTCTTGGTTAGAACAACCGCTGCAATGGTTAGCCCGAAGTGCGCAATGCGCTGCACGTTGTGCAGCATGACGCCGGTGGGATAGCGGTTGAGAGTCCGGTAAACGCCGCGCAGGATGCCGCTGGGGATCGCAACCAGAATTTGCAACGCGAGCAGGATGGCTACGCACTTGGCCATACCCGAATGGACAAGTTCCAATTGGAACCAACTGTTCATTGGCGCAAGCAGCGCCACAACGACAACAAGGGCCAGCGCTGAAGCGCAAATCAGCATCGATCCGGCCAGCGCGCTATGCAAAATACGGGCGTACTGATCCAGATCCTTGCGGGCGTAGCACTGGCACAGGCGGTTGACGACATAGGTTTGCAAGCCCATGTCAAAAATGGCCATTTGCGCCGCGAGAGCCGTCAGCACCAACCACTCGCCGTATAGCTCATCGCCCCAAAAGGCCAAGAAAATCGGGACCGTTGCCAGTTGCCCAAGGGCGGTGATCGCTTGGGATAGAATCGTGGCCAAGGCGCCGCGACGAAAGCGGCTTGCGCGGGAGTCCGCAGCGTTGCTCGGCTTGGCGGCTTGCTCAGCGGGGCCTTCCGGCGCCGGGGCCAGTAGGGGGGGAGTCATGTTTGACTCCCTTCGCTGCGTGCGGCGATTGGATCGTGTGCACTCCTCGCCATGCCTCGCGCACAGTCCGTAGGCAAGGCGGGGTGTGGTTCAGGCACAACGCTGCTTGGCAGAGCGTTTGTGGGATCGATGCTGTTTCCGGACAACAGCGATTTGTAGGTAGCTTCGATGCGATCGCCGTAGTCCGCCCAGCCAAAGCCCGAACGAATTTTGGTGTTGGCGCGCTCACCAATGGCCGCGCGTTCGGCCGGTTGCCCGTGCATTTTGAGCAGGCACTGCTTCAATTGCTCGACATTGCGCGCTTCGAAAATGAGGCCGTCTATTGCATGGTCAATGAACTCGGCTGCGCCCGTATTGGCGCTGGCGATGACCGGCAACCCACATGCCATGGCTTGGGCCAGGACCATGCTCAATCCCTCCTGCACGGATGCCAGGCAAAACACCGACGCCCTGTGATAGGCACTGGGCAATTGAGCCTGCGGCATGGTTCCGTGGGCAAAGATATTGGGTGCTTGCTCGCGCGCCAGTAGTGCGTGCATGCTTTCATCCACGCGGCCGACGAAGTGCAGCTCGGAGTTTGGAAGAGCTAATTCCCGAAACGCGCGCAGCAAGTAGTGACAGCCCTTTTGATGGCTGACAGCGCCCACGTGCAAGACGCGGAAGGGCAGGCTCGCATCCCGCGGCTTTTTCGGGGGGCTGAATTGATCTAGCGCGACCCCAAAGGGAATGCACAGGATGCGTTCTGCGGCGAAGCCTTGCTCAAGGAAGCTGGTTCGGGCAAAGGCGCTAGGAACGGCGATGAAATCGGCCGCTTTGTACTCAAGCAGTTCTTGTTCGATTTCCCTGGGTGATGGGCGCGGGATTGCGCAATCACTGAGCTCGGATTCCTCCTTCAAAATTCGGTCCTGGACGGCGATGTGGCAACTTCCCCGTTCGAGTACCGTCGTTGCGCCAAGTTGCTTGGCGCGCTTGATGCTGTGCAACGCGGCCCCGGACCAACCGACAAAAATATCGCAGTCAGAACGGATGTGCTTGGCTGCGGCGCGGTCGTAAACGTCCCGAATGAAGGGACGAGCATCGAAAACTCGCTTAACGAAGGCCGGTGATCGAAGCCAAGTTCGCCGCAACACCTCAATCGCAGGCAGGGAGCGAATGGATCGCGCGGGTACTTCGAATTCTTTCGCCGCGTACTTGGGAAAAGAAGTCGTCAGGCTCTGCAGATGCCCACGACGGTTCAGTTCACGCGCAAGATCAAAGGCGTGGAAGCGACCTAGGACGGAAATGCAGACTTTCACGCAGTTCCCTCTGCAATGCGCAACATCTCGGGCAAGCGGTCGTGGAAACTGTAGCCGCTCGCAAGACAGCGCTCGCGGCCGGCTGCGGCGATGCGCTGCCGTTGTTCGCTGTGCTCCAGATAGTAGCGGACTTTATCCGTCAGCTCGCCCGCGCTCGCGTAGTACTCGGCTTCGATGCCTTCACTGAACAAGCGTTGGTGCTCGTCCGTTCGCTCCGCCAATAAAAACGCGCCACAGGCGGGAATTTCGACACTGCGGTCCGTTTGTAGGTCTCGGTTGAGCTTGCGCAGGAAGCCGAGGTTGATGTCCGTGTTGCAAATGCCGCGAGTGTAATCTTCCGCCCAAAGTCCGCGCCCTTCGACGCGCAGGCGGGGATGGCGACCGATCCATGGATCGGGCCAAAGTCCGCCCCAAACACGCACATCCATGCCGTTTTCGGCGAGCCGCAACATGAGTTCGGCGCGCTCTTCCTCAAAGGTTCCAATGAAGCCGACGCGCGATCCAAACTTCCGGCGATCTTCTGCGCTGGGAGGGACGGGCCGGTGGCGATCGCGTCCGAAGCTTTTGTCTACAAACACAACCCGCTTTGCACCAAGGGCGGGCAGCTCGCCGGGCTGGGTGTTGTAACTCTTGGTTGTGAAGACCGTGTCGTAAAGCGGCAAGCCTGCACGGAAGTAGCTGGATTGGTTGTGACGACCGACCATGTCGTCCTCCGAATAAAAGGCTGTGCGCATGTCCGGCTGCAGTTGGCGAGCGAGCCGCAAACTGCGGGGATGCAGAGCCAGAGCCTTCGTGACCCAAAGCAGATCGAAGCACTCATTCTCGAGCGCCAGCTCCAACGCACGATTGGTACCCGCGCGATCGAGCGGCCTGCCCATGCGCCGCATAATGCGCGCGTGTAGGTCGCGTTCGAGGATGCGTTCGCCGCCGGCGTCCATGCGTTCGGTGGGAATGGATTGAACTCGATGTCCAAGGTCTTCCATGGCCTGCATCAGCAGCCGCGCGCGCGAAGAGCTTTCCGTCGGCCCGACGTAGAGAATGCGCAGCGACTTGCTCGGAGCTTTGGCTGCATCCGCGGTCGCCATTAGTTGTGCCTGCGACAAGCCCGATTGCGACTGCCGCTGGTTGTGCGAACCGGCGTTGTCCTCGCGCGCTGCGGGGGGGGCCGGCTGACCTGGATTGAGGCCGCCCATGGGAGGTTAGGCTCCCTTGCGGTGCTGCCGATCGTCCGCTTCGCCGTCGCTGTACTCGTAGCTGTAGTGCGAGTTGTAGTACGCGCCACCCTTGCCGTGCTCGGAGCGCACGGCATTCAGCACCGTTCCAACCAAGTTGGATCCGGTTTGGCGCAAGCGAGTCACGGAGGCGGAAACCGCGTCGCCGGGGATGCCGTCGCAGCGATAGAGCAACAACATGGCATCGAGCTTGTGAGCAAAGGTTTCGACATCGGCAACGACCAGCGCGGGCGGCAAGTCAAAGACAACGACGTCGTATTCACTTTGGAATTCATCCACCAGAGCGCCCAATGTGGGCTTCGAAAGCAAATCGCCCGGTTTTCCGCCGTGACGGCCGGCCGAGAGGATGCTGAGCCCGGGCAAGACGTCCGCTTGGACACAATCGCGCCACTCCTGATTGTCAATCAAGACTTCGCATAGGCCGGGTGCGCGTTCCACGTGGAAGTTCTTGTGAACCGTGGGGCGACGCACGTCGGCGTCTACCAGCAGCACGCGTTGGCCGCCACTGGCAAAGGCAATCGCCAGATCGCAATTGGTGACCGACTTGCCCTCGCTCGGAACCGAGGACGTGACGGCCATGGTGCGAATGCTTTGGCTGCCGCCGAGCGCGAAACGCAAATTGGCGCGCAGGGATCGATAAGCTTCCGCAACGGGCCCATCGGGATCATCCCGCAATGCTAGGAAAGTACTGCCGACGTGTGCACTGCGCATACGGCCGTTGCGGAAATCGGGGATGGAGGCCAACACCGGCAGGTTGGTGACCATTTCCAGTTCGGCTTCGGTGTGCAGGCTGCCGCGGTAAGATTCGCGCAGCCACGCCAGTCCCAAACCGGCTGCAATGCCGAGCATTAGGCCCAGTGCCAAGTTGAATGTTACCCGCGGCGCATAGCGCAGGATGGGCGGAACTGCCGGGTCGATAAAGTCTGCCGACGCCACCGTGGATGCGCGGGCGATCTGGGCCTCTTGCTGACTTTTCAATAGGAACTGAACAATTTCGCTGTGGGTTTCCAAGCGGCGTTTGGGCCCGGCGACATTGCGTTCCTTCTCCGGCAATGCGGAAAGCTCTGCTTCCAGTTCACGAATGGATGCGCCCAGCGATTCATCGCGCGAGCGCAGGCCTGCCAAGCGTGAATTCAAGTGCTGGAGAGTGCGTGTCCGGAAGTTCGCCAGGGCTTTTTCAATATTCTCCTGCTCGCGACCGGGGTAGGACTGCAGCAGCTCGCGCGTGCGAGTGATGAGTTCCTTGCGATTGTTGTGCAGTTCAGTGAGTCCGTCTTTGCGCGCTTCCAGTTGATTGCGCACTCGCTCGCGCATGCTGGCAATGCTCTCGCTGATTTGCACCAAGCGCGGAAATTCCGACGTATAGACTTGGCGCAGCTCCGCTTCCTCAGCTTGCAGTTCGGCTATCGATTCCAAGTAACCGGCAACGAGCGGATCGAGCTGGCCGCTGTCGCTGTCGAGGCCGGCACCTGAGGCAAGTGCGCCCGGCTTGCCGGCGGCGTGATTCATGAGAGCTTGCTCGAGCGCGGAAATGCGCAGGCGAATCAGCTCGGAGTCGGATTCCAGTTCGGTCAGCTCGGTTTGCAACAGGAATTTGTACGCACCGGCGTCCGTTCGACTTTGAAGTTCGGACTCTGCGGTCAACAATCCGATTTGCTCGATGTATCCGCGCGTGATCGGATCGGCCACTTCCGGCTCCAGTCGCGAAAGTGACTGGAAGTCACCTTGCTCGAGCAAGCCGATGGCCTCTTTGAGCGAAGCCAACGACATCGAGAGCAGCATGCGCTGCACCTCAAGGTCGGACAGGCGCGCAATCAAAGTTTGGCTGGAGGTGGAAATGTCAATGATTTCCGGACTGAGCTCCTGGATTCTGACGACCTCGTCTTGGGCGTTCTCCAGCGCCTTCATTTGCGCATCCAACTGATTCTCAATGAACGCAACGGTCTTTGAAGCGCGTTGGCTGCCGCGATCGACGTTGACGTCAAAATAATTGAGACACAGGGCGTTGGCGGTTTCCGCCGCGCGTTTCGGATCGGAATCACTAACTGTCAATTGAATGACGCCCGAGTTGCGTTCGGTCTCGGCCAAACGCGTGTTCTGAACGAGTCGCCGCACGGCGATGCGCTCGGAGACTTTGTGAATGGAAAAGGCTTTGCCGACAGGATCGCCTTCGACGCGCAGATATATGAGGTAACCGTCGAACGAAATCGGTTGACCTTGCTGAAAGGGGAGTTCGCGCGTGTCCGCGGAGTGAAATCCAAAGCTCGATCCGAATGTATCCGTACCGATGCGCACGCGATCCGCGCTCAAAAATTCGACGCGCAAGGCACTATCGCGACCCGCTGGGGCCTCAACGATGTTTGCAAACAATCGGCCAGTCCCCGACTTGAGGCCGGCCAGACGTCTCCAAAGGCCGTGCAGGGGGCGAAGGTGTTCGTCTTCGACTGTCGTGGCCAGGCCCAATTGTCGGGCGTAATTCTCGAGTCCGGGGTGTGCGACTTTCGCTCCCTCAGGAGTCTTGGCGGTGATGCCCGCGATCGTGCGCGAGCCCAGAATAGCCATTTCGCTGGCTGCTGCGGGAGCTTTGCCCAACGAGGCTAGGTCGCCGAGCAAGCCTTCACTGTGCGCGGAATGAATTAGCAGCGTTGAGCTGGCGCGATACACGGGTGTGCGCGTCCCGATCCATAACACGCTTGCGACGAATACGACGAGGGCCGTGCCCATGACCGTCCACTTGCGGCGTCTGAACAGGCCCAATAGTTGACTGACGTGAAATTCGCTCTCCCGCAGCGCATGGGGTGCGCTGTGGTCGGACGCCGAGTCGAAATTCGAATTGCGGTGGCGGGTCACGTTGTGAGTTCGTTCTTGCGGGTTGGTGTTAGTCGTCGAGTGCATCGGCCACAACGAGAGCATTTGTCATGGCACCAATGACGGGTGCAAGAGCTTGAAGAACGGGGAGCGCTTGATCGGAGAAGCGACCGGCTCCGCTTTGCCTGACGAATAGAAAGTCGTCGGGTAGAACGCCAACCAGGCCGTTGGTGTCGGGAGTTTGAGCGTTGAAGAAGGCGACTTCGAACTCGCCGCTGGAGGCTCGCATCAAGGCAACTTGTTCGCGATCGGCGCCCGGCATGAAGCCGCCCGCGAGGGTCAATGCTTGCAATGCGTTGATGGGTCGGTCGAGGATAAAGCTGCCGGGGTCGCGCACTTGGCCGAAGACGTAAACGCGTCTTGCCCCATAGTCGATCACGGACAGATTGGCCGAGGGTTCCTGAATGTAGGTGGCGAGCTCTTGCTGAATTAGAGCTCGGGCTTGCTCTTGCTGCAGGCCGCCGATGGGGATCGGTCCGATCAACGGCAAGCTGAGGTTGCCTTGTCCATCGATGCGTTGTCCGATGTCGCTCGTCGAGAATTCGGGGTGCTGAAAAACCGACACGCGCACAACGTCGCCCGGACCAAGTGAGTACCGATCCCACTCCACTTGCGAAGAGAAGGATTCGGGTGGAATCGTTCCCTCCACTAGCGGCGGGGCCTTGCAAGCAATCGGGCTCGTCGCAATCAGCAGCAAGCCGAGCCTGCCGAGGTGTTTGATTCTTGTCCTAACTGCGTACATCTCCGTGGCTTCCGGGCTGGGTATCGACTCTGTGGGGCACATGCGGCGGGCTGCTACATGGGTCGTATCGGAAGACTTGCGAAATAACTTCCGACCTAATCGCGGCTTCGTAGCAGATCGGGAAGAGGCATTCTGTGGAGGCCTCGGGGGGGATTGGGCCCCCTTGGTGGCACCTCATGGAGGAAGTTGCAAAGTTACCGTGTGAGGAAGCTGCCCAAACTGTGCAGGGCCCACAGTCGCGACCAGTGGACTCGGCCGCGGCGAAAGTCCTTGGCCACGCGTTGCATCTCGCTCTGGCGAAGCAGGGGGTGATCGGGCAATTGAGCGGACAAGCTTCCCTCCTGGAGCCAGCCTTCGATTGGCAGGGTGAAGCCTTGCTTGCGGCGCTTCCAAAGGGCGTCGGGCACCGGGGGCTTGGGAGCTTCGCGCAGGAGTTTTTTGGCCGGTCCGGCGCGCCGTTCGGCGGCGGACAAGCGGAAGAGGGCCTTCAAAAGTTCGCGATCGACAAGGGGTGTGCGCAGCTCTATGGAGTGACGCATGCTCGCGGCATCGGCATCCCGCAGCAGTTGGACTTCGAGGTATTGGCGCAACTCCATCAGGCTGACGCGCTCTTCATCGGGTACCGAATCGATGTCGATCCGACTTTGGAGTTCGCGCGCGGGATCCGTTGCGGAGACGGCCTGCGCCCATTCGGGTGCGAGCAATTTGCGCGTGCGCCCCGGGCTGAACAGTCCTTTTTCCGCGTAGTAGGCTCCCGCGCTTGAATGGCCTGATTCGAGCGCCATGGCGAACTTTTCAGTCCTGCGATTCTCCGGCATGGAGCGCAACAAAGCAGCGCCCGGTCGCGCGAGGCCGGTTAGTACCGGCACGCGGTTTAGTGCTTGGTGAATGCCGCGTATGCGCGGTACGCGTTCGAAGCTCTTGTAGCCACCAAACAGCTCATCGCCACCTATGCCGGAAACGACGACCTTGAGGCCCGCCGCGGCTGCAGCCTTAGAAACGAAGTACACGTTGATTCCGTCGATCGTGGGTTGATCGAGGGCTTGAACGGCCTCCTGCAGACCTTCGCGCATGGCGGAAATCCGGATCGGAACCGATTGATGCGAGCTGCCGTATAGCTTTGCTGCTCGCTGCGCTAAATCACTCTCGTCGAGCTTTGGATCGTCAAAGCCGAGCGTAATCGTGCGCACCGGTCCATTGTGCGATTCGGACAAAAGTCCCACGAGCGCGGCTGAATCGACTCCTCCCGACAAAAAGGCGCCCACTTCAACGTCTGCTTGGCTGTGCTTTCGCACGGACTGGGTCAGGGCTGCGCGCGCCCATTCTTGTGCGTCAACTAGCTCGAGGGGATCGCTGGATAGTAGCTCTTGTTCGAGACTCCAATAGCTGTTGGGCCCATCAATTCTTCCGCGCCTAACTTGCATCCAGGTTGCGGCCGGCAGGGCGCGAATTCCCGCGTACAACGTGCGAGGCGCGGCGATGGAGCCCCATTGCAGAAAACTGGCAACTCCCTCGGGGTCGGGCTCGTTGAGTCCGAGCTCGCGACGCAAGGGTTGGATTTCGGAGGAAAAATACAGCTTGCCGCCGACTTCGGCCGTGTAGAGCGGTTTGATGCCGAGCGGGTCGCGCGCCAGAAAGGCCTCGCCCTTAATGCTGTCTACTAAGACAAAGGCGAACATGCCGTTCAGCTTGTCCAGCAGCGCGGGTCCGTAGGCGCGCCAGCCGTGTAGGAGCAGTTCCGTGTCGCAGTTGGACTCGAACTTGGCGCCCAGGAGCTCAAGCTCAGCACGCAATTCACGGTGATTGTAAATTTCGCCGTTGAACGTCACCCACAGGTGCCCGTCGGCCGTGCCCATGGGCTGGTGTCCGGCGGCGGTCAAATCCACAATCGAAAGGCGCCGGTGACCGAGGACGGCCCATTGATCCGGGGCGATCCACAGGCCGGAATCGTCCGGGCCGCGGTGTGCCTGGGCGTCGCGCAGGCGCACAACTCCCTCGGCATCGGCACGAGTATCGGCCCCTAGGGCCAGGCATCCAGCAATTCCGCACATGACGCTGCACTTATCGGACGAATGCCGGCGCAGCGTAATACGCAGCTTTTCCTGGCCCAGTCCGGCCACTCCGAGGCATATTCCTACCCTCTGGTCGGGTTTTGCCGGACTTTGGGTATGGGGGAAGGGGAATCGAGCCCCTTCAATTCACATCGATCCGTCCAGTAACCTGCCCACCACAAAGATCATTACAGCTCGCGAGCTCAGCTCCGCCAGAACTTCGAATCGTCCATGAAATCCATCACACCTTCTCGCTTTCGTCCCTTGGCCGCGCTGGTCGCTTCGGTCGCCGTCCTCAGCATGGCCACCGGTTGCCGTGCCACGCAGGGCTTGCTGGGCATCAGAGACGCCGAATCGAGTACGACGATCAACTGGGTCCAGTTGCCGGAAATGGATCCGGTCAATGCGAGCCAGAGCAAGATCTACTTGCGCTTCAAGAATATGGTCGGCGCCAATGAGTTCAACTTCATCAAGGGTGAGATTGAATCGGCAGCCGTGGACTTGGGCTACACCGTGACGAACAATCCCGACGAAGCTGATTTCTTCTACAGAATTGATCTGCGCGCCTTTAACGAGAACCCCAATGCCGACGGCGGCTCATCGACATTGAACACCTTGGGTGCTGTTGCAGTCGGCGGAGCGACTTTCGCTACCTTGGATAGCGCCGGTGCGAATCCCGTCTTGGGTGGAGCTGCAGCTGTCGGTGCGGGGGCTGTTGCGAATGAGATGTTCAGCAACTTCACCAAGGTCACCGAGTGGAACCTCGTGATCGATATCGCAATCGGCGAACGAATCGAAGGCGGCGTGGATACCAACGAAAACTACGATCGCGATGCGGGCTCTTCGGTTAATACGGGCGCTGCCATCAGCGACCAGCAAGGTGTTGGCGGGCGGGACCAATCGGTCAGCGGCCGTCGCCAGGACTTGAACACGGTTTCCGATTGGTACTACCGGCCGGCCCGCTTGTTGGCCGTCGCGCGCCAAATTCGGATGACCCGCGATGAGGCGATCGCCGCCCTGCGCAACGACCTGTCGGGGTCTTTGCCGCAGTTGCTGCCGTAGCTCAAAACCGCTTTTAAACGTGCAATGCGCGTCACATTCCAGGGGAATGTGACGCGCATTTGCTTGTGACGCGAGCTAGCGTATTAGGCGCACGAATCGCGCAGCCACTGCAAGATTGTTTGCATGTCGGCAGGGAGCGGGGCTTCGACCATGAGCCTCTTGCCCGTTGCTGGATGCTCGAATTCGATTTGACTCGCGTGCAGCGCTTGGCGCTTCATCTTGGGCGCATCCGGTTTGCCCTTGAGTGGTGCGCCGTAGATCGCATCCCAAAGAATGGGGTGGCCGGTGGAAGCCAAAGCGACTCGGATTTGATGCCGGCGACCTGTGCTCGGTCGGCAGCTGACTAGGGAACAAGATTCGAATTCCTCAAGCAGTTCGACTTGAGTGCGAGCGCGCCGGCCCTCGGACAACTTCAAGACTCGTTGACGATCGGGGATCTTTGAATCGGGGCCGAGTTGCTGCTCGATGATGTATTTGGGCGGTGAGGGGATACCTTGCACCAATGCCAAATAGTGCTTCTCGACAGTGCGTTGTCTGAATTGATCGCGCAAGTGGTCCATTGCGGCTTGGGTGCGCGCCAAGAGGATCACACCGCTGGTGTCCCTATCCAATCGGTGAACGATCCCCGGGCGATGTTGATCCTCAAAACTCGGCATGGCTCCGAATTGGAGGGCGGCGAGGTCGGCGAGGGTGCCGCTCTTGTGCCGATCCGTTTGATGCGTGATCAAGCCCGCGGGTTTGTCCACGGCGACGATGTGCTCGTCCTCGTGCAAAACGCAAAGCAACGGCTGGGTTTGGACGATCGACTCCAGCTGGATGAGGATTTCCTGTCCTTTTTGCACGCGCAGATTGGAGCGCAGTACTTTGCTTCCGCCCAGCTGCACACGCCCGCGGCGCACCATCTTTTGCAGCTGAGCCGACGAATGATCGGGGATCAGGGCCGCCAGAACCCGATCGAGACGTTGGCCGCTGAATTTGGCTGGAATCGTCAGCCGAAGGGGATCGCCTGGATCCGTCATTGCGTATGTCAGCCGGGGGTCACCGGCGTATGATCCACGTGGGGCGCCAAGGGCCCCCGGAGGAGAAATGTCATGAAGAAAACTCGAATCGAAAATCTGTTCCTTTGGAGCCACTATCAACCGGAGAAGCAGCTCGACTTCAACGGCTTTTTGTGGGTTCAGCCCTCGGGCAACCTCCTAATCGATCCCATGCCGCTCTCGGAGGCGGAGCGTGGGGAGCTAAGGGAGTTGGGTGGAGTGCGCTGGGTACTGCTCACCAACTTTGATCATTTGCGCGATGCCGTCAGCTTGTGCCGGGAATTCGGCGCGGAATTGTGGGCGCCTGAGGCCGAGCGCGAACGCTTCGGCATCGACGCCGAAGCGGTGAACGGTTGGTATCGGGCGGGCCAGCCCAGCTCTCTACCTGCGGAACTTGGACAGAATCTGGCCGTTCATTCCATTCGGGGAGGCAAGTCACCGGTCGAAATAGCACTCTACATCGAGCCGATTCGAGCCCTGTGTTTCGGGGACGTCGTGCGCTCCCATGAGGTGGGAAATTTGCGGCTCTTGCCGGACCCGAAGCTGACAGACCGAGTCAAAGTGATCGCCTCCCTCAGGCCGCTTGCTTCCCTGCCGATTGATGCGCTGCTGCTCGGCGACGGCGACTGCTTCTTTTATCGAGCGCAGGACGCGTTTCACGAGTTTTTGGCAACGCTCGATTGAGGGGGAAGCCCTTTGACGCCGGGGCCCTTTGACGCCGGGGGTGGAGCGGTGGGGGGCCGGCCCGAGCGATCGTCCACGCAGTGGGGAGCTTCCAAATTGAATTGGCCTAGCGTGCCGGCGGAGCCGGTCTTGTCTTGGTTGCTGCCTGCGCTTACGGCCGACTTCAAACGCCAATCAAATCTCGGCTAAACGGGCTAACTTCGGCACCGCGAATTCCCATGAATTTGCCCCATGAATTCACATGGGAAGCCCAAATTTGCGGGCACCCTCAGGAGTGCGCATATCGTCGCGAGCGGGTGCCCACAAGTCTTGGACGGACGGGCGCGCTCGAGCCGCAACAAACTAGGTGAGCGAGCCGGCTACCGAAAGCTACGCATTGAGCAATAGCGCTGCGCGAACCCTGGCTTCTGAGCAATGGCTTGCCGCACTCCGAACAGAAAAGGTTCAGCGGCTTTTTTGGACCCGTCAGTTCAAGTAGTCAGGCTTATTGGGGAGCCGTGGTCACATCCGTTTCGGCCTGCTCGGATTCAATCGCATGCTTGGCCCCGGCCGCATTTGAGGCATTGCCGTTAGAGCTCATATTTGAGGCGGAAAGGGGCTTTTCCTGCTTTCCCGCACTCAGGGCCTTGGCGTTTGTTGCCTTGGAATTAACCGCGTCGTGGGCAGCAGCGGGAGCATTTAAGTGCCCGTCCCCGAGGACACCCAGCAGCACTACCGAGCCCAAGATGAGCAACAGAATGGAGACGGGAAACAACCTCGAGAGGAAGGTTCTCTTGGATGTGACGACGTGTGTGGAAGTTGTTGCGCTACTCATGCCGTATCGCTAATTCGTCTCGGGGCGTGCTTTCGGACTCTACCCACTTGGGACGACTCGGGTACAAGACTTGTTTCACTTCGAGTTGCCTCTGAGGGCTCGCGTGCCAATTCCGAGTCTTGCTCAATTTGCTCGTCACTCAGTGGGAGGTGAAGTTGCAGGTCACCAATCGGACAAAATTGTCCAATCCTTTTGGACAAAGTAAGCGCGATCCTTCTGCATTGTTAAAGGGCGCAGGAATCAATAACAGCCTTCGTAGATTTCAACTTTCCTTCAAAAGCATCATCCCTGTGTGTGGGGAGTTCGGGTCGCCCATGGACTGAATTGGCGGTGGTTGGATCCCAATCTCCAATGGGCAACAAGCACGAGCAGAAGCTGATCAAGTCATGGTTGCCCGCCCTACGGCTCAGCTTCGCGAGCGTTGGTCTTTCGCGCATATCGGCCCGGTTCCCGCGATTTTTGCGGGTTCGCGCGCTGATCCTATGGGCCGAGGGGCCATTTGGCGGTTCTATCGTGCCCACGCTTGGATTCTTTGGGGTGGCACGGAGAATGCTAGGACCGAGAAGGAATGGGCGCACAGTCGCCCCAACATCATGACGCGAGCACAAAATCGAATTCGTAGCAATCAGTCCCATCGCGGACTGTTCAACCCGTCCATCCGCACTTGGTTCCTCGTCCTATTGGGGTTGCCGGCAATTTGTGCCTGCTCCGACAATTCGGGTGGAGGCGCGGAGGGGCCGCTGGACGGATCGGCGTCTCCAGAAGTTCCAATCGAGCTGGTTGTTGCGCGCGAAAAAGCGGCAGCTCATTTTGTCGAGGAGAATTTGCAAGCGGCCGCTGCGGTCATTCGACCGTTTGCCGAAAGCCCCGACGCGGCCTTCGAAGATCTGCTCACGCTCGGAATTTTGGAGTTTGCCAATGGTCGCATCGAGTCCGCCGGCACTTGGTTGGAGGCGGCGGCGAGCGCTAATCCAAAATCGGCTGCGGCCCAATTCAATCTCGGCAAGTTGAAAGCGGGAAACGGCTACTTCGAAGAAGCGGAGTTGCACCTGCGCAAGGCACACGAATTGAGTCCGGATGACTATCCCACCCATTTGGCACTCGCGAACGTCCTAGATGAATTGGGCGAAGAAGAGGAGGCGCTGGGGCATTATCGCGACTTGGTGGCCGTCGGAGTTGATCAGGCGGGAAGTTGGCACCTCTCGACGCTTTTCCGCTTGGCACAATTGCTTTCGCGCCGGGGAAGCGAGGATGCGGTGCAGTATTTCAATGAACGCGACAAGCTGATCGCGCGCGGAATGAAGGCGCCGAGTTCGTCGGAAATGCAAAGGGGAAACTTTGGTTTGCTGGGGCGCGCACTGCCCGCGGGGAACACCGTTTCGAAGCCCATTCCGTTGTTTCCGGCAACTGCGGGAATGGCCTTACCGGCTGAATTCTCGAATGCGGTTGGAATTATTGCCTGCAGCTTGACTGAGAATTGGGAAATCTTTCGCAACGCGAATGGCGAGGCCGTCGATTCAAAAGTCGGATTGCCGGACCTGCTGTGCTTTGGCCCCGATGGAATCTTTGTTGCACGCGAGCACTCGGGCCTTTATCGAGTCGAACAAGTGGACAAGGGTGGTGACACTCGATCGTGGTCCCACGTCGTGCCCTGCGACTTGGACAATGACGGGGATTTGGATCTCGTTGCTGTCCGTGATGCTGAAGTTGTCGTGTTCCATCAGTCGGCGACCCGCTTCGAGCGCGCGAACTTGAGCTTGCCCAAATTGGACGGCACGGTTCGCGACCTGGTGGCCGTGGATTTTGACCATGAAGGCGATTTGGACCTATTGCTGGCGGGTGACTTCGGTGCGCGCGTTTGGCGCAACGACGGCCTGGTGTCCGGTATTGACGAGGGGCAGTTCAGCGATGCAAGCGCTGAGGCCGGCCTTCCCGGCGATACGGCCTTTGAGTGGTGTGCAGTAGAGGATTTCGATACGGACCAAGATGTGGATTTTCTATTGGGAGGGTCCGCCGGCTACTACTTAGCGGATAGTTTGCGCGGCGGTCGATTCGCCGACGAAAGCCTTCGCTTGGAAGGCATTCCCGTATCGAAGGCCAAACCGATTTTGGCTGACTTCGACGGGGATACCCGCCCGGACATGTGGTTGCCGGAAGCGGGTGTTTTGGCTTGGGGGCGGCCCAGTGGCGACTTCAAGGGTGAAGGCCGTGAGTCCTCCACGGGCGTTCTAGCGGCGGACTTAGACCTCGACGGTTCTTTTGACGTGCTCAATGCTCCTTCGGATGTTCAATACGCATTCGGCCTGGAACACGAGTTGAAGTCCACTTGGAAGCTATTCGACGCAGCCGAGCAGTTTTCCTCCGCGCAATTCGTGGCCCGTGATTTTGACGGGGATGCGCACATGGACGTCTTGGCCTATGGATCCGGATCCGCCACCCTGCGTTCGGGGGCAAGCAGTGGAAATAGCATTCGATTGGCTCTCAAAGCCGAGAAAGACAACCGGCGTGGAGTCGGCTCCATTGTGGAGATTCGTGCCGGCGGCGTTTATCGGCGCATCTTCTGGAACGGGGAACCGCAAACCATCGGGGTCGGTACTGCGGAGCAGCTGGATGTGATTCGAGTCACTTGGCCGACCGGAGTGATTCAACACGAAGTTGATGTTCCAGTTGGAAGCGAAGTCTTGATCGAAAGGGTCGAGCGGCAGTCCGGTTCGTGCCCTTTCCTTTACACCTGGAACGGCGAGACGTACGAATTCATCACGGACGTGCTCGGAATCACGCCACTGGGTTTGCCGATGGAGCCGGGTGTGCTGGTGCCCCCTGACAATGACGAATACGTTCTTGTGCGCGGCGATCAAATGAAGTTGCGCGAAGGGGCAAACGGAGAGCGTTACTATGATGTGCAGATCACTGAAGAGTTGCGCGAAGTTACCTACTTGGACCGCGTGCGCTTGGATGTGATTGATCATCCGCTCGGCACGGAAGTGCACCCCAACGAGCGCTTTTGCTTTCCGCCCTTTCCCGAAGCTCACACGCACGTGGTCGACACGCCCCTGGCGCCAGTATCCGCCACGGGAAGTGATGGCCATTCGTGGACGAAAGAGCTGGCCGCAGTGGATGGCGATTACGCGATTCCGTTCGAGGTGCTCGAGCGCCAATTCATGGGATTGGCCAAGCCCCACTGGATCGAGCTGGCATTCGATGCCGAAGCCGTTCGGGACGCCGAGCAGTTGCGTTTGATTTGTAGCGGTTGGTTCTATTGGACCAATGCCAGCGTCAACGTCGCTGCCGCGCGGACTCCCGGCGTGGATTTCATTCCGCCCATTTTTCAGGTTCCCGACTCCGATGCGCCATCTGGTTGGCGCGACGCGGGGCCCCCGGTGGGATTCCCTGCGGGCAAGCTCAAGAGCATGGTGATCGACATCACTGAAATGCTCGATCCGGCGGATCCTCGCTTGCGCATTTTTTCGACCTTGCGCCTTTATTGGGATTCCATTCGGTTGGCTGTGGATGGAGACGATGCGCGCATGCGTGTGACTTCCCTCGAGCCCACCAGTGGCGACTTGTACTTGCGAGGTTTCTCCCAACCGACTGTCTTGTTGGGTGAGCACGAACTCGAGTGGTTTGACTGGGATCAAAAATCCGAGACCCCGCGTTGGAACCAACACCCGGGCCTCTACACCAAATTGGGCGAAGTCTTGCCTTTGCTGACAAGTGCCGAGGATCGTTTCGTCATCATGGGTGCGGGCGACGCATTGCGCGTACAGTTCGACGCCAAGGACTTGGGTCCGGTGCCGGACGGAATGCAACGCGACTACCTCTTGTACATGGACGGCTGGGCCAAGGATCGCGACCCCAACAGTGTGGAAGCCCTCTTTGTCGAACCGCTTCCGTTCCACGGAATGAGTTCGTATCCGTACGGTCAAGATGAAGCATTTCCCGCTGACGAAGCGCACCGCGCTTGGCGCTTGGAGTGGAACACGCGACCGTCCCACACCTGGATTGAGCCCTTGCACACACAGAGTTCGCGTTTCGAACGCGACTCCGCTTTCGCTTCAGTACAAGCCGTTGAGGCCGCTTCAACCCAGGTGCAAACCGCTAGTCGTTAAGCGCGCTCAGAACTCTCCAAGGGCCTTGGCCCAGGAGAAGATGAGAATTGCGGCCGAGCAGAACACTGCGCTCCATTGAAGGGCGCGACTGCGCAGGCGTTCGAGTCCCAACCAACCGAGTACGGCACCTGAAAGCCCGCCGGCGGCAAAGCCCATGGCGTGGGCCCAAACGTCTACTTTGGCGCCGTCCTGTGGAACGCCGGGGTCGGAGCCGGATCCGGTTCCCATCCAGCCGAGAAAGACGAGTCCGAGCAGGGGTGGAGCGAAGCGCTCAAGCGTGCCCAGTCCGATGCGCTTGCGATCGGCCAACTGATAACCGACTAAGCAGCCCAGAGCTCCGAAGACGGCGGTGCTTGCGCCAATGGAACTGTGCATGGGGTCTTGAATCCATGCGTTGGCCAAATTGCCAAGCACTCCCGAGGCGAAAACTGCGCCGAGGGCGGCTCCGGTTCCCGTCAACTGACACAAGAGAGCGGTGAAGAGTGCGCCGAACAGAATGTTTGAAAGCAGATGGTGCAAATCGGCGTGCAACGTCAGGGCTGTAACGGCGCGCCACCATTCGCCGTTTGCGATGAGCCTGGCTCTGGCCGCTCCGACTTCAACCCAGTCGTGTCCGAGTGCACCTTCGCGCTGCAGGATGAAAACCATGAACACGAGCGCCGAAAAGAGGAAGGGCCCTGTGCGGCCGTCGGACAAGAGCTCCAGGTCGGGGCGGCGCGGAGGCCAACCTCGATTTTCTTGCTCGTATTGCGTCAGCTCCGAAAGGGCGCGTTCGGCGATATCCGGGTGGACGGCGATGAAAATGCGCTTGCCACGCTGCACCCGAACATAGGGCAGATCCGCGGCCGCCAACACAAGCTCTTGCTCGTGGGCCTGTTTGGGCGAACGCGATTCGCGAATCACAATGCGATGCGGTTCTCCTTCGTTGAGTATCTCGGGCATTGGGGCGGGCGCTCTCGTTATGAGCTTGTCCGGGTTCGGTGGAACGAGTGGAGGGAGCTTGCGCTCCCGTTTGGCGCGCTGCCAGGGCGCAGATCAGGTCCCCTTCAGTATTGAGCAATTTCCGGTTCTCGAATCGCACTCAGCCGGGGACAATTCAATTGGATGTTGATTCAGTTTTCAGCATGGGTGGATTCGGGCGGAGCCGGTGTGGAGCTCCTCGACCCTACGTGTGGGGATCAACCCGTGCGACCCACGCGGCGCCGAAGAAGCATCGGACCCCCCCCGGTTGAGCCTCCCCAAGACGGAGGTGGCGGCGGCGGTGGTGGTGGCGGAGGAGGGGACGACGGCGAGAGTGAAAAGGATGAGGATTCCACCCTGGGCCACAAAAAGCTCGGCCTGGCGTTGTTCCTTGTGAGCGTCGCAACTCTCTTCTCAATGTTTCTTGTCGTGTACGGCGCTCTCAGTGCCAGCGCCCCCACGTGGCCACCGCCGGGATTCGGCGGTGCATCAGCCGGCCTGCTTTTGAGCACAGTCTTGATGCTGGCAAGTGACGCTGCCCTGATTAAAGCCGAGCGAAGCCGCCGGCGCCGGGAGCATGTTCGCATGGGACGCATGTACATGGCGACCTGGATTTTGGGCGTGGCGTTCTTGTTCGCGCAAGTCAGCCTTTGGCAGCTTTTGAGGAGCAATGGATTGTCCATTGCCTCCAACGCCTACGGCACCATTTTCTATTGCATTACGGGATTGCACGGTTTGCACATCCTGGGCGGCTTGATTTATCTCACTCGCGTGATGTGGATGGTGCGCAAGCGAGAGCCCGCAGTGAAATGGGTTGCTTCAGCTGAGTTGTGCGCGGTCTATTGGCACTCCATGGGCGGGCTTTGGCTGGTGTTATTTGGGGCGCTGTACTTTTTGGACTAGCAAAGGAAGGATTCGGGAGCTCGAGAACATCGCAAAACTATGCTCACGGCAGCCGGGCCCTGTTTGCGCATCCACCGCTTGCATGTTTTGCCAAGGGCCGTCAGCTTCACCCAGCTGAGATTGTGAACACCCTCGAATGAAAGAAAACCCGCGCAACGGCGAGAATGGGCAGGGTGCTGAGGCCTTGAATCCGAAGGGTTGGGGTACCGAAAGCGCGCCGCAACATGGGGACTCCGTCGCCAACGTCAATCGGGCTCGAGACGAGAATAGGGAGGCGATCGTGCTGGTAATCATCGTGATCTGCGGATTTCTCATTGGACTGAGCTTGCTGATCTACATGGTGTTGACCGGGCTCTAGCAGGCATCAACAGTTAGGCAATTGCAGGCCTTGCCCAATCTCGACAATGCGCCTTCGCCCGCCTTGGGGCTCGATACGCGTAGGATGGCCGCTCCATGTAAGCTTTGGAGCACAAGCCTCGCACTCGAGCACCGGAACGGCCCCCAGCGGTTATCTTTGAGCAACAGTACTTTGGCTCGGCAGCGGCGTTCGGCAACGCGAACAGTTCGAAGCTGCGCTCGAACGCAATCGGCTCACTTTTCTCCCTCGCCCGAGGGGCGATCCATGGCTCACTCAAGGACAACTCGATTGATCTCCTTGCGGCCTATCGCGCTGCGAGCCTTGAATGTTGCAAGTTGCACAATGTTGTTCGGAACCTGTGCTGCCGGTGCTCAATGGGTCGAGGCCGATGTGGATGTTCTCTATCGCTTCGAAGGCGAGCGTCCCGGGGATCAATTCGGATATGAGATCTGTGCTGCGGGTGATCTGGACGGAGACGGTGTGGGGGACATTGTTATTGGTGCGCCCCTGTATCAGAGCTTGCCGCGTGCAATCGGAACTGCTCCGAATGCGGGGCAATCAAGTTCAATAGCTCCGACCACCGCTGACGCACCCGATGGCGTACCCGCTGACGCACCCGATGGCGTACCCGATGGCGTACCCGGGGAAGCACCCGGACAAGTCAAGCAACCATCAGAACCGGTTGCTGGCGAAGCGCCTGCTTCACTCGATTCGCACTCCGAATCCGGACAGGGCAGGATTTACGCCTATTCAGGTCGCACGGGATCCTTGCTCTTTGAGCGCACGGGTGAGCTTGGTGATTGCTTTGGTTGGTCCATGGCGGGTTGCGGCGACATGGATGGAGACGGTCACGCCGACTTGCTCGTGGGCGCGCCGCAAATAGGCAGTGGTGCAGGATGTGTTTACCTGCTTTCAGGCGTTGACGGCCAATTGTTGGGGCTGCTAAAGGGCGAGAGTGTCGGCGACCGCTTTGGCGAATCCGTCGCCTCGCTTGGAGATTGGAACGGCGACGGTTGGAAAGACTATGCAGTCAGTGCTCCAGGTGTTCCTTCGGGCGGGCGGGTGAGCCTGCTAACGGGCATCACCGGTAAAGAGTTGGCTCGCCTCGATGGGGATGCAGCAGGAGATCGATTCGGTGCTTCGATCGCGGGATCGGAAGAAACCCTGGTGATCGCGGCGCCCTTGGCTGGAGCGTTGAAGAACGGTGCTGTTTACGTCTACCGCGGCAAAGAACCGCAATTGAAGTTTTCCATTGAGGCAAACGAAAGAGACGTCGATTCCGTCGGTCCATTCGTGGCGATCGTGGGAGACATTGATCACGACGGCAGCGAAGACATTCTCAGCTCCATTGGAAAGCCGAACGGGCGTGGATCCAAAAGTGGTGCAGCCAGTGTCTTTTCCGGCGCGGACGGGCGCACTTTGCAAACTGTGGGGGGCGCGGCAAGCGGGACATTCGGAATCGGAACGGGCCCTATCGGCGACTTGGATGGAGACGGCCACGACGATTTGATGGTGGGCACGTGGCTGCACGCGGGCGAAGTTGATTCCACAGGTAAGATTGTTTTGCGTTCCGGTTTCGATGGTCGACAGCTGGCCTCATTCACCTCCACGGCAGAAGGCGAAGCCTTTGGCTTTCGCGCCACGGGCGTCGGCGACGTCAATCGCGACGGCGCGCCGGACTTGTTGGTTACGGCAATGAAGACCGTGGATTCGATCGGGGAACAACCGCAAGGCTCCGGCCGCGTGTTTTTGATTTCGGGCGCGTCGGCACTACGGCAGGAAATGCATTTGCGCATTGAAAGCGGCCGATTGCCAACGGAGGCTGAAGCTCAGGCGCGCTTGGATCGCGGAAACTTTGCGGGGGCGGCCCAGGCATTCGAGGCGATTACAAAAGCGCAGCCGTACAACGCGCGTGCATGGATGTTGTACGGCTACTCCTTGCATTGTCTGGGGGACCTGGAGCGGGCATTGGTTTGCCACAAGAAGGCCGCCACTTTCCGGGATTCCAGCGTCGCGTCCTTGGGCATGTACAACGCCGGCTGTGCCTACGCATTGCTGGGCGAAGTCGACTTGGCTTTCGAGTGGCTTTTCAAGGCGACCGACGCCGGCTTTGATCCGGGATTCGTATTGGAAGATGAGGACTTAATCAGCCTGCGCGAAGATTCACGCATGCTCGAGCTGATGTCCATGTCGGGTCGCAATCGCTGGAGAGTTGAAAGCGTCGAGATCGATGAGGTTCACGAAACCGTTGAGGAAAGCGCGAGTTCCAAATTCAAGGAAGATGTCGTTGTCCTTCACGAGTGGGTCGGAGAAACGGAAGGCGAGCAATTCGGATGGTCCATCAGTCGTGTGGGCGATGTGGACGGTGACGGAGTGCCCGACGCCTTGATCGGCGCACCCAATGCAGCACTGGCGAGTCCCGTAACCGGAGAATTGCACGAACACAAAGTCGGAAGTGCGGGACGCGCTTATGTGTACTCGGGCAAGACGGGGGAACTCTTGCACCGCTGGGATGGAAGCGACGAGAGTCATTTCGGCTATTGCGTCGTCGCTGTCGGGGACCTGAACGGCGATGGGCGAGATGACTTGGCAGTGGGTGCCCCGGGTATGAAAAAAGCGGAAGGAGCTTTGCCGGCCCCGAGTGGTGCCGAGAAAGCGGCAAGCACAGAACAGGAGTCCCTGGGCCAAAAATCAGACAAGCTGTTCAAACCGCAAGGCGCCACGACAGGCCGCGATCGTCAGGCCGGGCAAGTGTTCGTCTATTCGGGCGCGAATGGATCTGAGCTGTTGCGGCTGAGCGGGCGGCAAGCGGACGAAGGCTTCGGTCGAAGTCTCTGGGGCCCCGGCGATCTCGATGGAGACCAAGTTCCCGATCTAATCATCGGCGCACCGGGCCACAACCGGAACGACGGTCGGGTGGATGCTGTGTCCGGCGCGACCGGCCAGCTGCTATTTTCACTTGAAGGTGAAGGCGCGGGTGAAGCATTCGGAAGTGCGGTGAGTGCGAAGCTCGAAGGCTCCCAGCCCATGCTTGCGATCGGTGCTATGGATGCGGGCGTCAGGCGTGCTGGTCGCGTGTACGTTTACCACTTGGGCGCGGGAGGGGCCCAGCCCCACTTTCGCATCGAGGCTGACGACACCGCCGTGAACTTGGGCCGCATGTTTGTGTCTTTCCCCGGCGATTTGAACGGCGACCACATCCCCGATGTGTACGCCGTTGACTTCGAAAATGAGGTTCATGGCCCGGGCTCGGGACGGGTTTACGTTCATTCCGGACGCAATGGCGAGTCGTTGCGAATCTTTAGCGGCGGGGCCGGTGAAGGGTTGGGCATCGGCAATGCCCTGGCGGGAGATGTGGACGGCGACGGACGTGCTGACTTGATCGTCGGAGCCTGGATCAATAGCGAAGCGGCTGAGCACGGCGGGAAAGCCTATTTGTACTCGGGTCGCACGGGCCGAGTACTGTCCAGCTTCACGCATACGCAGCCCGGTGCTTGTTTTGGTTTCGATGCGACTGGAATGGGGGACGTCAACGGCGACGGACGTGCGGACTTTTTGATCTCAGCAGCTTGGAGCGATGATCGCGGTCCCAAGACGGGCGCGGTGTACCTGTTCGCTGGCCAAGTCAAGGCTTGGTAGCTATCGCGCAGGCCGTGTGCCGTATTTCGAAACGTCGCAGCTTTTGTGGAATGCCGCTTCGCTCGCGGCAGTTTTACTACTCGAAGTCGAGCAGCATCCAACTGTCACACGCGCAGTGACCGGTGCTGCCCATTGGGGCATCAAGCGCACGAAAGCCAAAGCGTTCGTAGAGTTTTCGGGCACCCAGCATGTGCTTAAGGGTTTCCAGATAGCAGCTTTTGTAACCCAAAGACCGAGCGTGATCTAAGCAGGTCTGCAGCAGTCGCCGGCCCAGTCCCAAGCCACGCGCAGCAGTTCCCAAGTACATCTTGCGCAACTCACAAACATCCTTCGGCCCGCCGGCCAGTGGCCCGATCCCCGCTCCGCCGAGAATAGCGCCGTCTTCTGTTGCCACATAAAACGCATGTCCGGCCATCCTGTAAGCCTTCGACATGTTGTCCACTTCTGAATCTTCGATCGAATAGCCCACTCCAACGGCACCGAATTCGGTCATGACGTTGCGGATGATTGTGCCCATGGCCGTATTGTCTTTAGATCGGATGGGGCGCACTTCGATGCCGCGCAAGCGTCGTGCGCGCGTCAGTGAGCGCGCGTAGAGTTCCATTCCAGAACAGACGCAGGCGCGTTCCTTGGGGTCCAACAACGAAAGTGCGTCTTGCACTTCGGCATTGGCCCGGGTGTCAATGCGATCGACAGTGCGTTTGCCCGTGCGTGTCAAGCGCATGGGCCGGCGCCGACTGTCGCCGAGCTGACGGCTACTAGCAGGTTCAAGCAGTCCGTCGCTCACCAACCCTGCGACTGCGCGACTTGTGCTGGACTTATCCAGTTGCAAGATCTCCGACAATTCCCCTCCCGTAAGTTCTTCGCGAAAGGACAGTTCGAGCAGACAGTGGCACTGGGAGTGCGAAAGGGATCGCTGCCCGTCATCCCAGCGATCCACGAGAAATCCAAGCTCCCTTATTAATTGCCGCGACGCCCTGCGCAGGCCCTCCGCTTCGGATGCTGGTTCCGGTTTCATGGTTGCAATCAGAAACTTAAAGGTTGCGTTGCGCAACTAAAAGCTGGAGCCAGGGAGCGCAGAGCGAGTGGGTTCGGCTGAGGTCCGCGGCCGCGGGGCCATGGCTGAGGGCGCCGACTCGGGCAACCCTTCTGAACTGACTACCTTTAGTGGGTTTCTTCGTTCAGACCTCGGCGGCGGCGGCATCCAAAGCCCAGCCCAGCGTCAGAGAATGGCGATTTGTGGAGGCCCCAGCACAAGAGCCTATTCAGGAGGGCCTGCTCCACCTGGGCGAAGATGCAAGTTGATTGCACAGAAGTGGTTGTGCCCACTTGCAACGCAATGAAACCCACTAAAGCAAGTCAGTTCACAATCCTTCCGAGGTAGGGCAGCCGTATTGGGCCGCAGCGTGTGGTAGTTGGGACCGATGCCCATGCCGCGTTCAGCCATCGCCTGTCGACGATCCCTCGGGGATTCGACGGCCAGGGTGCATCCACGGCCAGTTAGCCCAGGGATGCCGTTGGGGCGGAGGGAGCTGGCCGCTATCTTGTGCTCTCCATGGAACTCAGCCCCAGCACTTGGATTGTCGTTCCCCTGACCGGGGGATTGATCGGGTACATCACCAACCGCATTGCGGTGAAGATGATCTTTCGACCCATCGCTCCTGTGAATGTGATGGGGTTCAAGCTTCAGGGCTTGATTGGTCGGCGCCAAAAAGACCTTTCGCGCAGCATCGGGAATGTCGTCGGCAAGCACTTGGTCGGTCACGATGACATCATGGCCGCACTTGACGGCATCGATCTCGAACGCGTGATCGGCGGCGCGGTCAAGCAGGGGCTGAGCAAAAAGGTGGAACAGCTCAAGAATATGCCCCTGGTAGGCAGCTTCTTGACCGACGACCGCATTGAAGACTTGCAGGCTTCGGTCGTGCGCGGGATCTTGGCCAAGAAGGAGATGATTTTCAAAGAGATCGAAGGAGCTGTGGAAGACGGCCTCGACATCAAGAAAATCGTTACCGAAAAGGTAGAGGCGTTTCCCGTCGAACGGCTTGAGGAATTGGTTTTGGAGGTCGCTTCGCGCGAACTGCGTGCGATCGAGATTTGGGGCGCTGTGTTGGGAGTCCTGATCGGCTTCTTGCAAGTGCTCTTCATTGGCATGCAGTGAAGAGGCTAAATGCGCAGCAACATTCAGGGAGCAAGCCCGCATCTTGAGTAAAGAAGACAGAGGTGGCGTCACACAAATCGATTGAGTGATCAGAACTGGGGCAATAAGCATCCCGTTTTAAATGGACTCGCAAACAAAGTAGAGGCAAAGCAGTGATCTTGACAAACGTGGAAAATGTTCCCGGTCGCCAGATATTGGAGCATTACGGATTGGTGCAGGGCAGCACCATCCGGGCCAAGCACATTGGTCGCGACTTTATGGCGGGATTGAAGAACATCGTCGGTGGCGAGCTCAAGGGCTAGACCGAGTTGTTGGTGGAAGCGCGCTCGGAGGCGACCCGTCGCATGATGGCCCAAGCGAAAGAGCTCGGAGCCAACGCGGTGACCAATGTGCGTTTCTCTACATCTTCCGTGGCCCAGGGGGCGGCGGAAATTTTGGCCTACGGGACAGCCGTTCGAGTGGAGTAGGTCATGGGAAACGGAAATAGTAATTTCGAACTCCTGATCTTCGTCCTACCCCTGCTGGCCCTTTTGGTCGGATTGGTGGCCGGGCGCATTGCAGAGTTGCGACACTACAAATCGATTCGCCGGCGAGAGAAGCGCTGGGTTTCCATACCGGCCATTTCCGGCAAGAGCATGGGTGACCCCAATTCAATCGATAACGCAGAGCTTTGCATCGGTGCCGTTGTTGTTTCAGTGGATCACTTCAAAAGGCTGATGATGGCTTTTCGCCGAATTTTCGGCGGGGAGATACGCTCGTACTCATCGGTGATCGATCGCGGACGGCGCGAAGCGTGGTTGCGCATGAAGGAATCGCATCCCGATGCGGATGCCTTTGTTAATTGTCGCTTGATGACTTCGACCCTTTCCAACGGCCAAAACAAGTCCATCGGCTGTATGGAGGTCGTGGCCTTCGGTACTGCGATTACCTACGCGAAACCGTAAACGCAGAGTGCTGACGATTCGCTGCAGCCGGGACTCCTTGCGATCCTTGATCCATGCAGCCTAAGTTCGTTGCAAAAGAGCTTTGCGAAACTGCAGATGTCTCGCGCGGGATCGGCGCGTGGGGAGAAAAACTGCGCTACTTCGCAATCGTCGTAGTGACGATCGCCATTGCCTACCTTTTTCTCGGTTGGTTAGGGCAAGCAATGGCGGGCTTCGTACCCGATCGATGGGAGGCCAGAATGGTCGCTTTCGATATACCCGATGCTCTCGATCCTCCCGAGGAGACCAAAGCTCTTTTCAAGCGATTGGTGAACGAGTCTGAATTGCGACCGCTCGACTACCGGCTGGTGCGTTTACCGGATGACGATCCGAACGCCGTTGCTCTCTTGGGCGGTGTGGTTGGCGTTACGAACGGGATGCTGCGCGAAGTGACGAGCGAAGCCGGTCTCGCTATGGTTCTTGCCCACGAGCTGGGGCATATCCAAAACCGGCATGTGCTCAAGCAAATGGGGCGCACTTTGATTTTGGACACTTGCATGTACTTGTTGTTCGGTTCGGAGGCGAGTTCGATTGTTGATCAAGCCTCGGAACTCGAAAGCTTGAGCTGGTCGCGCAATCAAGAGTTCGAGGCCGATCAATTCGCGTTCGAACTCGTCGCTCGAATCTTTGAAGACACGGACGATGTACTCGAGTTCTTTGAGTACATGTTGCGGCACGCCGATGGGTCAGGTGCCGAAGGAATGGACTTCTTGTCCACGCATCCCTTGGCCAAGGAGCGATTGGAGCGTTTGCAGGGCTTGCGCAATGAGCTGCAGAGCCAAAGCCATTGATTTACTGCCAGGTGCCTACGGCAAGCGGTAGATCTCGACTTTGCGTTTGCCCATTCTCTTGCTGACCACGCGCGTATAGGCGGGGTTCGCGCGAATTTCTTCTAACGTGTTCCAGTCGGGACTCTTCGGCGCTTGATCGTCGATAACCAAGTGCGTGGCCCCAATCCGACTAGCGGCTGCACGCAGCTCGCTTTCGCTTGATAGGGGGATGGACGCCACGCGCAAGCCCGTGTGCGCGTGCAGAGCATGAACGGAGTCGTGGGAGACGAGCAGGAGCGAGTCTTCGAGCCCGGCCGGGCGAATGACCTCTTCCAGAAAGAGCGTGTTGGCCACTTGCATTTGCTTCGCCGCTGCGGCCTTGCGGTTGGCGGCAGGCTTCGCTTCCAGCAATCCGATTGCAGCGAAAAGCAAGACACTCGCTATTCCCGCGGCGAGTTTGATTTTGGGCTTGTGGACAAAAATCCTATCGAGAATCCAAAGCAAACTGCCCGCAGCGCAGAGTATTTGGATCGGGTAGAGCGCAAACATGACCGCACGGAATGAGGTGCGCCCCGAGTGGGTGAAGACCACGGTGTAGAGCGCGAAGGTCGCCAGAGCGTAGACCCAAAACCCCAGCAATTCCCGACGCAAAAGCCGCTTGGAGCCCAATAGGAAGAGAGTCACCAAAATGTGCGGACCATAGGTGTGCAGGTGCTTTCCGCCGGTTCGCTCACCGCCGGTCGCTAGACCGGTAAGGAAGGCCCAGCTGTTCTTGCCCGCGGTGCCGAGTTTTTGTTGGAGGATTTCAAGCGGTCCCTGATCCAAGTAGCGTTCAAGTGACAGTTGCTCCGGCAAAAAGTACAGCTCACTGTAATTGGTTAGCAGAGCCGCGTTCATCAGCGAACCGGGCATGGGGCTGCCCAGGGTCAGGCTGTTGTAAATCCAGAAGGGCGCCATGGCTAAGCTGTAGCCGAGCGCAGCGGGCCAAAGTGCAAGCCAGGACTTGCGCGCGTTTGCAGCGAAGCGAAAACAAACGATCAGGGCCAACCACCAAAAAACGCCATCTGCGCGATTGAGTTGGGCCATGGCGATCAGGATTCCGGCCACGGGCAAATAGCGCCTGTCGCGCAAACTGGCGGCAATGGCCCAAAGGCTGCCCGCACCAAAAACCAAGGCGGGCCCATGGGTGACGGGAACGGCGCCCGTGTAAAGGAAGGCGTGCAGAAACGCGGTCAGCCAAGCTCCCAAAAGCCCCAAGCGCCGGTCATTCCAAAGTTCGCGCGCGAGCCCGTAGGTGATCAGGGGAGCAACGCTCGTCAACACAATGATCGCGAGCTTGCCGGCAACAAAACTCGTGCTGCCCGCCACGAGCATGCCCAAGGATGCGATCAGTGCCGGCATGGGCATCCAGTAACTGGCTCCTTGCACCGGCAACCCATCCGGTTCCGAAAGCCAGGTGGCAATGTAGTTGACCCACATGCCCTCACCCTGCGCCAAGTTGCGCGCGAGAGTTGTGTAGTGCGCCAAATCCCCATAACCGACCACAGTCCGTTCAGCACTAACCCAGTACTTAGCCAACCCCGTGGCGACGCAAGCCAGGAGCAGCAACAGCCGCTCCGTGTTCCGGCTCAGTGTTTCTGATTCGGAGTTATTCAATGCTGGCAATCCCCTGCGCAGGCGATGGTCGCGAGACAACGTCGTTGCTCCTCACCACGCCGGGACGAATGCTTGCGATTTGGCCTGAGGTCGGGGCGCATGTGCTGTACCGCTGAAAGGCGCAGGGGAAGCCTGGTTCCAGGGCCGGTCCGCGATATTCCGCTGCTACTCAATGTAGCTCCTCTCATGACTCCAAACCAAGCGGGCGGTCGCGGATCCGAACGGCCTTGGGCTGCTTTGGGCACCAACGGCTTGAGTTTTTTCAGGAACTCCCTCCTTCAAGCGCGGAAGCCAACCTCTTCGCCCAATAGCGATTCGATGCCTTTTTTTGAGGGGGGCGTGCGCTGCCGTGGCGCGTTCAGGATTGCTCGCGGCGGAGGGTGTCGTTGGTTTCGCCGGGGACGGGGGGGCGCAGGGTGGATTCGCCGCTAAGGCCGGAGGCTTGATCCAGGAGTTGGCGCTTCATGTCGAGATTTTCGCTCTTGAGGTCGAGAACCTCTCGCGTGAGCTCCAGCAGTTGACTGGGCAAAGCCACTGTTGCAGAGCTGTCGGTGGCGGCTTTCTCGCGCAACTCCACCAGTTCCTTTTCACGTAGCGCGATCTTTTCCTTGGACGTACGCAGCTCTTTCTCCAATTGCCGCACGCGTTTCTTCAACTCCGCCGATTTATCAAAGCCGACTTGAGTGGCCGCTTCACTGTCATCGCTTGTGGTCAGCGGAACGACTTCCACAACCACATCCTCGTGGCCCAAGGTCAGTTCTCGATCGTAGATGAAGTCGGAATCGACGCGCTCTCCGTCGAGGAAGGTTCCGTTGCTGGAACCCAAGTCGACGATCACGGCACCGTTGAATAACTTTGCGTGCCGCTTACTTACGTAGGGCTGGTTGATGACGACATCGCAATCGGCCGAGCGCCCAAAGGTGATGCAGGGCTCGTCGATGGTTAGCTCGATGTCGGGCTGGCCCGGTTGGCTGATGTGAAGGCGATACAAGGGATGGGTCCTCGGGAGGGGGGTCCTAACATGGTAGCCGACATGGGTGGGAAGGCCATGGAGGCCATTTTGAGCCAACACCGGAAGGGAGCGGAGAACCATCCCTCGGGGCTCGAATGGGGGATTCCTAAGCGTGGATGGCGATCTTGGGCTTGGATTCTCGCTTTCGGTCCGCTGGAGGCCGGAAATTTCCTGCCGCGGCTTGGCGACGGCCATCTGAGCTTGGGCCGGCGCTCGAGTATCGGAAAAAAATTCGGTGCCGCGACAAGGGCGTAGCGCCCCCGCTGCACTCGATCCTACTAAGGCGATTGTGAAGACTGGCCCGATAAGGAACGGCGTGGTTGCGGGCGCTGACCGATCCTTTTCTTGGGGTTGTCAGGCCCTACAATCCAATCAGCCTGTTTTCCCATTTAATTAGTCATCATTCGCTGGAGTCCCCGACATGTGTCCCGAGCGCGAAGAACCGGAAATCGACGAGACACTTACTGCTGAATCCGAAGAGCTCGATGCGACGATCACCGCCGGAGATTCGGCGGACGGAGAGGGTTCGGGCGACTTCGATGAGGATTTTGAGGACATGCCCGCCACGATCATGGGGGACAGTGATGTAGAGGACGATGAAGTAGGTGACGAATTTGGGGGCGATCAGACCTTGCCTTCAGGTGTCGATGGGGACGCGGGCGATGCGACTATGCCGACCGCAGGCGCGGCTGGAATGAACGAGGACCGCACCATCTCCCACGCAAGTTCCGGGGGCGCCCGATCCGCGGATGAGACGGCTGGCCCGCCGACTGGTGGAGTCCGTTCCAAGCCGCAGTCGAAGTCGGCCGGGAAGGTCTTTGCCGGGCGCTTCGAGGTCATTTCGGTTTTGGGCGAAGGCGGCATGGGCAAGGTCTTCCATGTGCGCGATCGCCAAATCGAAGGGCGCGAGTTGGCGCTCAAAATTTTGCGTCCGCGCTTTTCGCGCAACCCGCGCTTCCGGCAGCTTTTCTTCCAGGAGATTCACGCAGCGCAAAACTTCGTTTCGGAAAACGTTGTGCAGGTGCGCGACACCGGGCAGATGGAGGATGGCAAGCTCTACCTGACCATGGACTTGGTCGAGGGCGAAGACTTGCACCAATTGCTCAAGCGTGAAGGCTCGCTAAACGAGCGCCACACGCTGGAGATTGCGCGTCAAACTTTGATGGGGCTGCAAAGCGGTCAAGAGCAGGGCTTCATTCACCGCGATATCAAGCCGTCGAACATCATGCTTGCGGCGCGTGTTTCCAAAACGGATGAGAATCCCTTTGGCGTGGGCGTGCACTTGCTCGACTTCGGCATTGCGGGATTGGCCGCGGAAGTCGGCGGGCAAATTGCGGGTACGCCGATGTACATGTCGCCGGAGCAGGCCCAGGGGCAAAGGTTGGATCCGCGCTCGGACCTCTTCTCGGTCGGCGTGATGATGTACGAATGCTTGACCGGTTCGCGCCCGTTCCAAGGCACGACGGTTAAGGAAGTTGTGACATCGCTATTGGAGACCAAGGTCTCGCCGATGATCGCGGAGTTGCGGCACCTCAGTAAGCCGATTCAAAAGATTCTGCAGAAGGCACTGCAAAAGGATCGCGAGAAGCGTTTCCAAAATGCACAGGAGTTCATCGATGCCATCGAGAAGTCCAAAGCCTTCCGCATGCCCTCGGAATTGCCGGCGGGGACGGGTTTCCTGTTGGGTGTCTTGGGGTTGGCTACATTGGGCCAGGGCGCATACATCTTTGTCTCGGGTAACAACACGCAGGAGAAACTTGAGCAAAAGGATCAGCGCATCACGGACTTGCAAGATTCTGTTACTCGCCTGAATACGGACATCGGTAACGAACGCTCTACCTTTGCAGATCAAAAATCAAAAGAGCTGACCCAGAAGGACAAGGTGATTGCCGGGTTGAATACTCAGCTTGGAACAAAGCAGGACACGATCGAAAAGCTCAACGGCGATATTGTTGCACTGCAACAAACTCTTAGTGAGCAGAGCGACGTTGTGACCCTAGACACAGCTGTCGGCGAAGCCAGTGACATGCTGATTCAGTCACAACTTGATGATTTGAAGGAAAAGCTCAGAAAGCTCGAGCTCCGCAACCAGGATTTGGAAGACATCAACGCTCAGTTGCGTTTCAAGGATACACCCCAAGCAGTAGCGGCTGCCGGCTTTGATAAGATCCTGACTTGGGTCGAAAAGCTTCGGGGAGTTTCGGCGCGATCGACCCTCAATGTCACAGCGGAGTCCGGCAATTTCAGCGTGGGCGCTGGAGATGGGCGAGCCATGCTCGAGCACTTAATTGTCGTTGCTGAAAATATCGAATCCTACGATTTGGCAAAGAAGTCGGGTCAGATGGATTCCGGCAAGTTGATTGAAGCTCGTGCGCGGTTGACGAAAGCGGCTACCGGCGTACCCGATTTCAAAGTGGAATCTCAAGAGTGGTTGACCGTTGTTGGGCCCGGCAAAGAAGACCCCAAGCGTGCCGAGCGCTTGACGGAGCTAATTGCGCAACTGGAGTTAGAAATTGCGTCTCGCGAAAGCGCCTTAGCGGATGCCAACAAAGAGGGTATGGCCTTGGTCACGCAGGGCTCTGCCTTACAGGATCCGAGCAACGCCATTGAACTGGCGAAGTTGGCCGGACCCGAAGTGTTGATGACTTTGTTGGGTCGCCTGACTTCTGAGTTGAAGACCCAATACGAATCGGGCGGCGTGTTGAAGGTCAAGGACCTAAAGGGTGTCGATGCCCTGGCGTCATGGACAAGCTTTCTTGAGGGCGATGGATCAACGATCGAGTTTTCGAGCAGCGAGCAATCTTCGCTCTATGAATTTTGGGACGCCCAGCGCTGGTACACCGGTGATGATGACGCCCGCAACCAACTCGATTTCAATATTCCCTCTGTGGCGTCCGGCGACGCATTTGATGATTGGCGCGCGGAGCTATCGCTCCAGGTGGCCATACACAAAGGGGGCGGCTATCCGCAGCGCAGCGGCACGGTCGCGGTTTATCGCCTGCTCAGCAATAGGAACGACAAGGTGACCTGGTTCGTCGAAACCGCCCAACCCCCCGTGGAGTCAAGCGGAGCGAAAACGTGGACGATTGAGAAACTGCCCTTCGTACAGGGCAGTAATGGAAACATTCTCCCAAGCAGTGCCCAAGAGACCGAGATCCGACGTGAAGGCTGGACATTCACGGAGGCCGGGCGCACTGTGCTCGACC
>JAJDES010000502.1 GCA_029259675.1 Planctomycetota bacterium | reverse complement strand
CTTTGAACTGGTAGGGGTGATCGATCATGAAACCCTGGTCACGGGCTTCGGGCGAGAGCAGTCGAGTCCTACGCGAGGATCTCTCTGCCGTCGCCCCAAGTTCGTGCCGGCTAGTTCGCGCAACGGGGCTCGCGCGCGAATTGAGGGAACAGTATATGGACCGCGAAGACGCGGCGCCTGTTCCCATGGATCGGCGCGGCGCCACCCCCACCCTGAACCCAATTCTCGTCCCTTTTGCTCCATGCTCAGGGAGGATTGATCTAGGTTTCATCTGCCATGAACCAAAACCGCCAAGGCAAACACGGCCACGGGGACGAGGAATACAGCCCTCGACCCCACGATCACATCGTGGAACCGGTGTTTGGGGGCCTGGGAGTGGAGCCGAATGGGGATGCCGGCGGCGATTCGGCGGGTAGGGACAAGGGCGACGTTGAGGCCAAGCGCAGCTCGGGAGGGGGCTGCACGACGCTGATTCTTGCCATCGGAGCACTCGCCTGGCTCTCAAGTTGAGCGGGCTCGGCACTCTCGGGCCGAGCGGGATGGCGCCCTAGCCCGCGGCTCGGCGCGGATGCCCTCCGCGGGCATCGGGCGCGCCCGAGCGATTTGCGGGCCCGGAGTGCAGCTACGCCCTCAGGCGCCGGGCGTAGCGGGCCACTCGGGCTCGAAGCCCGTCAACCGGGAAAACTCGCGCTCGGCAAAGCGATCGGTCATGCCCGCCAAGTAGTCGCATACAGCACGCTCGGGGCCGACCAGCTCGATCCAATTGCGATACCACTCCGGCATTTCTTCGGGATGGGCCAGGAGACCTTCGAAGAGCGTGGCTAAGACAGAGCTGGTTTGCTTGGCGTAAGCGAGAAGCTGCGGGTGTCTGTAAAAGCGACGCATCAAGAAGGTTTGCAATTCCCCGACTTCCTCAGCGATCGCCGAGCTGTGAGCAATCACCAAGTTTGGCGCATTGCGCACCGTCCGCGGATCCATTGCGCCCAGTTGTTCGAGATTGCGCGCGCTGTTTTCAATTAGATCGTTGATGCAAATCTTGAGCAATTCGTTGGTGATTCGCTTGATGCGCAAATTCGTATCGCGGGTGCCGCGCAAAAAGCCCGGGTGCCGCATTTCGACCGACTCGTGGGCTCCGCGCCAAAGGGCCAAGCTCTCGAAAAGCTCGGGCTCATCGAAAATGTGTTCGCGCAGGCCATCCTCCAAATCGTGCACGTTGTAGGCCGTGGAATCGGCCAGATCGACAACCTGTGCTTCGAGGTAGGGGTGTTTGGGGCGCGGTTGAAATTCTGCCGGCCAGTCGGATTCGCGCTCGTGCTTGAGCAGGGATTCGCGCAATTCGCGACAAAGGTTGAGTCCGGGATAGTCGGGACTGCGCCGCTCGAGCAGGTCGACTACCCGCAGAACTTGAGCGTTGTGTCGAAAGCCTCCGAACGAGGACATCAACTTGTCGAGGATCGCTTCACCGCGGTGCCCGAAGGGCGGATGCCCGATGTCGTGGGACAGGGCCAAGGCTTCGCACAGAGGTTCGTTCAGGGCCAAACTGGAGCCCAGGCTGCGGGCCACCTGCGCTACTTCGAGCGTGTGGGACAAGCGCGTTCGATTGTGATCCCCGCGGCGGTTCAGGAAGACTTGAGTCTTGTACATCAAGCGCCGGAAACCCGTGCAATGGACAATTCTGTCGCGGTCGCGCTCGTAGCAAGTGCGCAGATCGTCCTCCTCTTCGGCGTGACAGCGGCCCAGGGAGTGGGCGCTGTGCAAAGCGCAGCTCCGCAGGCAGGCGTCTTCCTGGGCCTCCTTGGCTTGGCGATCGAAAAAGGGGTGCGGGCTCATGGCGTTGGTTGCGACGGGGCCATCCTGGCGAGCCCGAGGCTCCATCGAAAGGGGGCAGTGCGGGAGCCTTCGGGTTGGGCCGCGGGCAGCCCATCGGCCAAACGGTAGCGGGGGCCCCCGTCTGAGCGTCACGCAGGGCGCTACGCAGGGAGACACCGAGGGATATCGTGCAGGCTATATGGTGCAGAAACGCTTGTGGGAACCGCGCCGGGACCGGCGAGTTTGGGCCGATCCCCTCGCAGTCGTTCTGCGCGGTCGGCGAAGCGAGTTCGGGGCGTAGACCGAAATCACCGCTTCAGGTTGCGGGATTTCTCAATTTTCAGCGGCCAACGCCCCCAGAGCAGTCTTTGTTGCGGGGACGGGGCAGCTGCCGGTGGCTATACTGCTCGGCTAACGACCCAAAGATCAGCGCGTTCTCAAGCGGTACTTGGACTTTGCAGCGGCCGCGATTGGCGGCGCAGCCCAAGTTTCCCCAGAGACGCGGAGAATGGCCCCGCGCCCCATCAAGGACTGCATCCGATGCCCACGAATATCGTCTTCAGCGACCTGGCTCTCGAGCTCCGGGACAAAGCGAAAGAGATCGCCGAAAAATACGTTCGCCCCCAGGCAGTCAAGTATGACAAGGCTCAGGAATACAACTGGGACGCGGCGCGCGCCGTAGCCGAGGCGGGTCTCTTTAAGACGTTTGTACCCAAGGAGTATGGTGGACACGGCGCCGGCGTCTTGGCTCTGGCGCTGGTAACGGAGGAACTGGCGCGCGCGGACTCGGGCTTCGGCGTTGCTTTCGCAGTGAATGCGTTGGGTTCATTCCCGATCATCCTCGGCGGTACCGAAGAGCAAAAAAAAGAATGGTTGCCCAAGATCGCCGCCGGCGAGAAGTTCGTGGCCTTCTGCCTCTCGGAAAAGTTCGCCGGATCCGACGCCAGCGGGCTATCTGTTACAGCGGAACTTGACGGCGACGAATACGTAATTTGCGGCGAGAAGAAGTGGACCACAAACGGCGGGGTCGCCGATTACTACTCCGTCTTTTGTGTGACGGACCCGACGTCGAAGTCGCGCCGCATCAGCGCCATTTTGGTCGAGAAGGGCACGCCCGGCTTTGAGGTCAAGAAGGTCGAAGACAAGATGGGTATTCGCTGCGTACCCGTGGTCGAAACGCACTTCGATCATGTGCGCGTACCCCGCACGAACTTGATCGGCGGGCGCGAAGGGCTCGGTTTCAAGCACGCCATGATGACCCTCGATTACGCGCGTCCCGGAGTCGCGGCCCAGGCCATGGGTGCTGCCCAGGGCTCCTTGGATCTGGCCCTGGTTTATGCAAATCGCCGCAAGCAATTCGGAGCGCCGATCTCGAGCTTTCAAATGGTTCAGAAGATGTTGGCGGATATGGCCATGAAAACCGAAGCCTCGCGCTGGTTGGTCTACTCCTGCGCGGCGGCCGTGGACAACGGCGAGTTGCCGATCAGCAAGCGCGCCGCGATGGCCAAGTGCTTTGCGACGGACACGGCGATGGAAGTTGCGACCGAAGCGGTGCAGATCTTCGGCGGTTACGGATTCATGGAGGATTACCCGATCGCGAAGAACTTCCGCGACGCCAAGATCCTGCAGATTTACGAGGGCACCAATCAGGTTCAGCGCATGGTGATTGCGCGCAATCTGATCAAGGAAGTGGAGTCCCTGCGGCACCTCGACCAGTACATCCCCTTCGAAGAGCAAGCCACCTACCGCGACGAAGAAGTTACGGCTCGCTAGAACGCGGTGCTTTGGGGGTGTTGGGTGGGGGAGCTGCTGCCCTGACCCACGCCCGGCAGCTTCAGCTTCACTCGCTAAGCAGTATTGCGGGGCCGCGCCGGCCTTCGGGCGAAAAGCGCGGCGGGCCGCTCTATTCAGGCGCTCACATCCAGATTCAAGCCCACGGAATCGGGGCCGAGAAGCGCTTCCATCGTGCCAAACAGCTCGCCGAATTTTCCCCCGAGCGCGCTCAATAAGCCGTCTGTTCCGCCGTCCTCTTCTTCGGCGAACAGAAACTCCGCCAGCTGCTCGGAGTCCAGCTTCAAGGCTCGGCCGATTTTTGAAGAGTCGACAACGAGCGAACGATACGAGGCGTCACTCGTGACAAAGTTGATGCCCAATCCAGAGCTGAGTGTGCCGCTGCCGCTTTTCCCGAGTACCTCATCGAAGGTGTCGGCGACGACGGCTTCTAGCTTGCTTCGTATGCCTCCGATGCTGGCGGCACCAAAGCCCGAAAATGAGCCGCTGAATACATCGGAGTAGGCTTTGGCGAATTCGCTTAGCCCGCGGCGAAAGGCCTCTTGGTTGCGAAATCTTGTTTTCGAGCTGGTGCTCTTTCCATCGAATGTGCCTTCCGAGATCGCCAGGCCGGCGAAGAAATCCGAAGTCTCGTTGTCGAGCACCAGCGGGTCCGTTCCGGACGCTTGAATGGTGAACTTGCCGGTGGAACCGTC
>JAJDES010000501.1 GCA_029259675.1 Planctomycetota bacterium | reverse complement strand
GCTCGATCCCCAACGTCAAATCCTGGCCGGAATCGGAACCGGCAGTTGTGTCTTGGGAGCCTTGGGACTGCTCGACTCGCGCCGCGTTGCCCAGCCCAAGGAAGGCCTTTCAATGCTGGAGAAGGCCGGTGCAGAGTTGCTGCCCGAAGTGCTGGTGATCGATGAGGAACTGGCCACGGCCGCCTCTTCCTTGGCTTCGGGCGCCTTGACGTGCTGGGTCTTGGAGCAATTGCTCGGCTCCATCTGCGTGCGCAAAGTGCTGTGCGATGTCGGCCCCCTACCGCGCCGCGCGCGCTTTCGCTCGCTGTTTCCTCAGTCTGCGCCCTGGTACCACTCCAACACGTCGGAGAAGACATCCTGGGCATTGCGTCCGGAAGTATTGAAAGACTGATCGCAGCGGCGATAAAGCGGCTCGCGCTCCCGCAAAAGGGTTTGCAACTCCTCCATCGCCCGCGGGCGACCCCCCATGGGCCGCGCGTCGCCTTGGCGTGTCACGCGATCAATATGATCCGCCGGCTCGGCCCTCAGCCACAGGGTTCGGCACGTTGCGCGCAGGCGCTCATAGGCCGTCGGGGAGCGTACGATCGAACCGCCGGTGGCCAAGATCAGCCGTTCGCCCTCCGCCAGGACCCCTTCCAAGGCCTCGGACTCGAAGCGGTGGAAGCCCTCCGCACCGTGCATCGCGAATAGTTCGGCTAGGGTCAGCCCCGACAGCGCCTCGATGCGCTCGTCCAACTCAACGAAGGGCATCTCCAATTCGCGCGCCAGCAGACGCCCGATGGTTGTTTTGCCCGATCCGCGCAGGCCAACCAGGGCCAATCGCTCGCCTCGTTTGGGTCGACGCAGATCGAGCATTTCATTCAGGTCCACCCCTAGAGACTCGGCCAGCTGCCAGAGGGAGACCAAGGAGGGGTTGGCCCGGCCGGCCTCCGCCTCCGTCAGAAAGCGTCGCGACAAGCCCGCTTGCCTCGCTAGGGCGGCCAAGCTCAGGCCACAATCCCTGCGCAAGTCCTTCAGGCGCCGTCCCAGGGCAATCATCAATTCGGCTTGATCCATGACGCGAGTCCTATTATGCTCACCCGCAGATCTTTCGGGCATTAAATTGCCCAGATCCAGTGTAATTTCTCGGCTGCGAGATCCAAGCGCCGAGTCCCCGATATCGTTAGCGCCGAGCGACCCCCGTCCAACGACACCCGCTGCGGATGTCCAACCTTTGAGGTCCCCGTCTTGACTGCCACCGCCACGCCGCCTGCCAGCGACTGCATCGATTTCCAAACCCATCCCGATCAATACCGCCACTGGAAACTAGCGGTGGATGGGGACTTGGCCAAACTCACCATGGGCGTGCAGCCCGATGGCGGGCAACGCCCGGGCTACGAACTCAAACTGAACAGCTACGACCTGGGAGTCGACATTGAATTGGCGGATGCGATTCAACGCATTCGCTTCGAGCATCCAGAGGTGCGCTGCGTTGTGTTGACCGGTGCCCTGGATCGCGTGTTTTGCGCCGGGGCCAACATCAACATGCTCTCGAGTTCGGCGCACGGCTTCAAAGTGAATTTCTGCAAGTTCACGAACGAAACGCGCCTCTACATTGAAGATGCATCCGAGAACTCGAACGTGAGTTTTCTCGCGGCGCTGAACGGAACGGCATCGGGCGGCGGCTACGAATTGGCCCTGGCCTGCGACAAGATTCTTTTGGTGGACGATCGCTCCAGTGCGGTGTCGTTTCCCGAAGTGCCTTTGTTGGGCGTTTTGCCGGGAACGGGCGGCCTGACACGCATTTCGGACAAGCGCAAGATTCGGCGCGACTTAACCGACGTCTTCAGCACGGTAGCCGAGGGCATCAAGGGCAAACGCGCCGTGCAATGGAATTTGGTCGATCGCATTGCGCCACTTTCGAAGTGGGACAAGGCTGTGGACGAAATGGCGCGCGAAATGGCCGCAGAGAAAGAAACTTGCGACAGCAAGGGCTTGCCGCTCGAGCGCGTTGAACTGGAACGGGATGACGAGGGCTTGCGCGGAAAATACGTGAGCTTGAAGCTCGGCCCCGAACTCCGCACCGCTTCAGTTTCGATCCAATTGCCCAAACAAAGCGGCCCCCTGGATGCGGACGCTGCCCTGGCGGAGGGTTGCTCCTGGTGGATCTTCCAGTTGTTTCGGGAGTTGGACCAAGTCCTACTCGATCTGCGCTTGAATCGCCCCGACATCGGCTTGGTCAACCTGCGCGTGATCGGGGACGTCGAAGTGGCCATGTCACTCGATGACTTCCTGGCTACATCCAAAAACTGGTTTGTGCGCGAAGTTCGAAACTTCATCAAACGCGTGCTCAAGCGCACGGACAACACAGCCAAGAGTTTTTATGCCGTGGCGGATGAGGGCACAGGCTTCGCCGGAACCTTCCTTGAATTAGCCCTTGCGTGCGACCGCATTTACCTCTTGAACGATCCTGAGACGCCCGTGCGCATGGGTATCAGCCAGGCCAATACGGGTGTATTTCCCATGGCAAACGGCATTTCGCGCCTGCAAACGCGCTTCCTCGGTGAACCCGAACGCGTCGACAAAATTCTCGCCGCAAGCGGAGTGCTGGAGGCCGAAAGCGCGGATGAAATGGGCCTGGCCACCTTCGCTCCCGATGAGATTGATTGGGACGACGAACTGCGCCTTGCGACTGAAGAGCGCGCGTCCTTCTCCCCGGACGCGCTCACAGGAATGGAGTCCAACCTGCGTTTCGCCGGTCCCGAGACCATGGAAACCAAGATCTTCGGTCGGCTATCGGCTTGGCAGAACTGGATTTTCCAACGGCCCAACGCCGTGGGCGAACACGGGGCACTCAAGTGCTACGGCACACCTGAACGACCCGAATTCGATTTCAAGCGCACCTGATTCCGAAACCTCTGCGCAAGCGCCCCGGACCTTTCACTGCATCCAAAGCGAGTTCGCCCGCGAATTTTCCATCACGACTCCCCTACTCAATCACCATGGCCACCATCGACTACTCCCAAAAGATTCCGAACAACGTCGACCTCAAATCCGACAAGCGCCTGCAGCGCGCGTTGGAAGCTTGGCAGCCCAATTACCTTGATTGGTGGCGCGAGGCCGGCCCCACGGACTTCAACGAAAACGAAGTGTTTTTGCGCACCGCCATCAGCGTCGACAAAGACGGCTGGGCCCACTTCGGCCACGTGGCCATGCCGGATTACCGTTGGGGTATTTTCCTGACCCCCCAGGACAAACAGCGCACCATCGGCTTCGGCGATTGCTTGGGCGACGATGCCTGGCAGCAGGTACCCGGCGAGCATCGCAACGCCCTGCGCCGCATCATTGTCACGCAGGCGGACACCGAGCCGGCCTCTGTGGAACAGCAGCGACTGCTGGGCCATACCGCCCCCTCCCTTTACGACATGCGGAACCTGTTCCAGGTCAATGTCGAGGAGGGCCGTCACCTGTGGGCCATGGTTTACATCCTGCACAGTTACTTCGGTCGCGATGGGCGCGAAGAAGCGGAAGAGTTGCTCGATCGCCGTTCCGGAAACGCCGACCACCCGCGCATCCTCGGCACCTTTAACGAGCCCTGCCGCGATTGGCTCTCGTTTTTCTGCTTCACCATGTTTACGGATCGGGACGGCAAGTTTCAGTTGCTCTCCCTGGCCGAAAGCGGCTTTGACCCCCTGGCCCGCAGCTGCCGCTTCATGCTGACTGAAGAAGCTCACCACATGTTTGTGGGTCAAACGGGGCTGGGACGCGTCATTCAACGCACTTGCGAGTTGATGAAGGAATACCCCGATCGCGATGTGCGCGAATTGGGCGCTATTCCGCTCGACATCATCCAGCGCTACATCAATTACTGGAACTCATCATCCAACGATTTGTTCGGAGGCGAAATCTCCAGCAACGCCTCCAACTTCTTCGCTTCCGGCCTTAAAGGTCGAGCCTACGAGGACAAGCTGGACGTCGATCATGCGGCCAAGAATGAGTTTTACACCATGGACGTATGGGAAAACGGCTCGCTCAGTCAGCAGGAAGTCCCCTTGCGCAACGCCATGAATGAGGTGCTGCGCGACGGTTACGTCGAGGACAACATCAAAGGCGTTGAATACTGGAACAAGATCTGCGCCAAGAACGACATCGATTTCCGTTTTGAACTGCCCCACCGTCGCTTCAATCGCAAAATCGGCATGTACTCGGAGGGCTTCTTCGCACATGACGGAACGCCGCTGGACGAAGCAACCTGGAACCAAAAATCAGCCGACTGGCTGCCCAGTGACGAGGATCGCAAGTACGTCGAGAGCTTGATGGTGCGCTGCACGGAGCGCGGCAAGATCGCCGGTTGGATTGCTCCTCCCCCCAAGGGCATCAACGGTCAGCCGTTCGATTACGAGTACGTCCGCTTCTAAGCCGCGAGGAGCCCGGCTCCCCTAGCGCAAGGCCGGCCTGCAGCACGGCTTTGCTGTTCCATCACAGAACTCGTCGAGCGCCTGACGCTCGACGAGTTCTGTTCGTTTGGGGCCGCAAACGGTCGTGCTGCTGAAAAACGGCGTTCAGCCGACCGAGTTCGAAGCCGTGCAAGCAGCTTCGGGCTCGAGGCTCGCATTCCTATTTCCGTCGTCTGACCCGGATCTGCATTGCAAGCCACTCACAAGCGAACCATTGCCTGCGTTCGCGTCAATTGCAGCGCGTCCTTGCCCTAAAAATCGCTTTCCGAAGCGCTGCAAACATGGCATCTCCACCTGCGCAAATCGGTGCTGATCCTGGGGCTCCCCCGCCACTCCAATCAGCCCTAACGAAGGGCCCCTCGATCCTGCCGCCGGCTCCCACTCCTCATCGGCTGCGAGGCCCACTGCTCCACCGATTCCGGTTGCGAGAGCATCGAATGGTCAGCTTCGGTCCGTTTCACAGCAACCTGCTGCTCGCTCCGAATCGGTTTCTTGGGACTTTTTTTCCCTATGGCGCCCGCGGGAACAGAACTAGCTAGGTACAAAAACCGGGCCTTCTATGAAAACCCTCTCATCCTTTTGACGGGTATCCACCGCATGCATGCAAACCCCAAATCGGCTTGAAAGTACCTAGAAGCGCCTTTTTGAGCGAGTCCGCGCACTCGCGATAGACGTCGTGAATTGCGCCGAATCAATCCCAGCCAACTGGGCAGCTTAAGACCTCCTCAGGTCGCCTGAGGCAGCTGCGATCGAGAACGGGAAGCCCGTAATCATGGGCCCTACCAAGAAGCTGCATTTTGATTAAGCTCCGCCGTCTCCCGAGTCGACTTAGGGATCTCGGGAACTTAGGGACGAGCGGCGCAAGCATCAGGGGTGCCTGCGCTTCCTTTGGGAAGGTGACGTTTTTAGATGATGAATACGGGATCGTCTGCCCGGAGTGCCGCGCGCTTCGGAGCCGGCCCAGGCTTACATTGTATTACCGCCGAAAACGGCATTGAGTGCACAACTATGGATCGCCCGCAAAGGCGATTTGGAGCTTGGCGCCGATGCTTTCTTGGCACATTACTGTGCGGAATCGTGAGCGGCCTCGCGGCTTGTTCAGGTGCCACCGGAAGCGCTGAAGACATCGGCGTCGGCATCGCACCTCCGCCGCCCGATGGTGGCAGCGGCGGTGGAGCCCAACCAACTGCAGTCGGTGACGAGGTCGGCAAGTTTGAACTTGCGGCCCCCAGCGCCGGCGCTTTTATCATTCACGGCACGATGCCCATTCCGCCCGGGGTGTTTCCCCGCAGCGACGGGCAAAATCCGTTCTCGCTCTTGGATCAAGACGGCAGCCCCGTCAATACGCAGGTGGAAGTTGTCGCCTGGTATCCCGACAAAGCCAACGACGGCGCGTCCATTGTCGAGCTGATTGCTGCCGTGCGCCGGCCTCCCGGCTCGAGTCCCGGACAGCGCATCACCTACCAAGCCGTGATCGGTTTCACGCCCGAGGTCAGCTGGCCCAGCTCGCCCTCTGTCAGTGACTTGAGTTCAGGACCCGCCTCCGTCAAGGGATCCATCTTGGCCTTGGTCAACGATACATCCTCGATCGAAGTCAGCACCAAAGATGTCTTTGGGCATACCTACAGCATGCGTCCTTTGGAAGCCCAAGGCTTCAAGATGACGCGCTACGGCAAGCATCACACGCAAGTTCGCACCTACGACACGATGCTTCCCAATTCGACTGTCAGCGGACCGAACGGCACGCTCGATCACATGCTGGGCGTGCACTCCTACCTTTCAACGCTGAACGGCCAGGATGTCCTCTTGCTCGATCTGCGGCACAACAACGGCCCGGACGGCAATGACAAGACCACGTCCATCGACGATCCGATGGGCAAGATTTACTTCGAGCGTATCGAAGTAGCCGTGCCCCAGGGCTACGTGGTGTTGCAGGCCTTCGACGACCCCATGTGGGGCAACAACGCTCCGGCCACCGTTGGCGGCAAGACCCGTTATCAATTGGTCGAGCCCTTGCCCAACAACAAATTGCACGTCATGGAGCCCCAGGCTCAAATGATTCGGCATTTGGCGATCGTTCCGGCGGGCTCCGAAGCGGCCGGGCTCTCGCAACTGGAGCAGGAGGGCCTCGCTTTCTGCCGTCGCGGAACCGATTCCGGCATCGGCAGCGAGTACTACAGTTGGTGGAATGAGCAGACGGCTCGCTACTTCCCCCAAAGCCACATCCTGCCCAGCCTTGAGCACATGGGACATGCCTCCCTGCGCAACACGCTCAAGAACGAGTTCATCTCGTTGCGCAACAAGATGACCAACGGCAACGGCACCGGCTCCTACCCCGTTCAATTTGGCAACCTCGGCTGGGCTCACCCCTACGGAGTGGCCTACGGCGGGATGACAGGCGGCAATGAGATCTACATGTATCAGGGCGTGCGCGCCGTTGAAGCCGCATCGGTAGAGGGCTATCAGCACCTCAAGCTCTGGCACCGCATGCACACCGACCGCGAGCCGAATGTGCTTTACGCCAAGAACGGCGAACCGACACGGGTTACGGATTGGGTCAAGAACAACGGTAGCGTTCAATACACGTTCTACTTCTACGGTGCGTTCAACGGCAGTGGAGCGGACCCCTTCGGATTCTCCAGCGCGCCGAACTTTCAAGTGCAAGCCGTGGCGAACCAGGGTCGAAAGCCGGATTATGAAAATCAGCTTGTGGGCTTTGACCCCCACGACTTGCAGCACAGCATTCGCTATACGCATCCTCCCAAAGCTTTGGTCTACATCGGCAACGACCAAATAGCGCGGGACAGCTTGCACATGCAAGCTGAGGTATTCCGATTGAGTTACAACACCTACGCCAATCAACAGAACGGCAATTTCCAAGAGACCAGCATGGGCGAGGACATCTGGTTCGTAACCCAGTTCAACTCCGCCGCCGGATTCAAGGTCGGCCGCGGCGAGGGCTGGGGTACCGACACCATGAATGTCGTCTACGCCACGGGCACGGACGCCTTTAGGTCCGAATTGCGCAGCTGGTATGAGGATTTGGTGCAACTGATGTTTGATGGCCAAGCGCTGTGCAGCGGCTTCATCCAATCGCAGGTGGCCCCCAAAATGCTGGATGGAGATCACCGCGCCCGTCAGGCCATCGAACAAGCGATTCTTGAGAATGCGCTGAAGGGTGTGCTCGAAACCGTATTCCGCGGCGTGAGCGCGACTCACACCGTGATGCTGGAGGACATTCTTGAGAAGTCCTACTACGCATGGACTTCTCCCATGGCTTGGGACTCGGCCAAGAACGGTCCCTATGCCATTGGCGCCACCGGCCCCCAAAACGAGAGCCTCCCGCCCTGGTGCGTTTTCCCGGGCGGGCTGTCCAACCTGCACACCACCTACACCGACACTTACCAACTCTGGTCAAGTTTCGGTTACGCCTTCAAGCAAACGGGTGACCCCGTCTTCCTCAACTTTGCGACCGACATGATCGGCGGAGGAAACCTGCTCAATAAGCTGCAGAGCCAAGGCGCCAACAACATCTACAACCGCGCGGCCTTGATCGCTCGAGTCCAAAAGGACAACGGCATTTTCTAGACCGCAGATGGCCTTGGGTCCGGCCAACGGATTCCCTCGAAACAGGCGGACGAGAAGCCCTCGGCTTCGCTTCCGAATCAAGCGCCCGCTTTCAGGCAATTGGCCCTGGAGCGGGCGCTCCCATGTAGGCAGGGGCAAGCTCCTCGCGCTCCCTGGCACAGGCCGTGGAATGGCTGCGAATCTCAAAATGTGCCCCCGAAGGGCTCAGGCATGGCAGGCATCGTGCCGATAGCGCCCCCTTGAGAATCCGGCCCATGGCGCTTCGCCCCGGCCTCCCGGATAGCGGGGCCCGGCTTCACACACGGACTCCCACAGCGAACAGCGTGACACAGCGGGCTCGGAATCGAGACCCCATGGACAAGGATGTGATCACGTTTACATCCGGTCCTACCAGCACAGTTGGCGCGAGCCTCAACTCAAGTCTGCGCGCAACGAAACATTCGGGCCGCTACCCCATCAACACATGCGAAGCTCAACATGAAAAAGAACACTCTTGCTGCACTTTGCATGATTGCCGGTAGTGCGTGGCTGCTCACCAGCGCATCCGCGGCTCTCCAGCCCCAGGAACGCACCGTGGCGGTCGGGCTGAATTATGCAAAGACCGGCCCCAACTCTGTCAGCGGACTCGACCAGTGGCGAGCGGCGAACTTGGCCATTGAAGAGATCAACAGCAACGGCGGTTTACGCGGCAAGCAAATCAAATTGTTTTGGACGGACTCCAAGTCGAAGGTCGACTTGACGCGCACCCACGTGCGCGAGTTGATTGACGAGCGCGGTTGCCAAATGATCTTTGGCGGTTCCACCAGTCCCGTGGCCACCGTCGCCGCCGAAATTTGCCAAACCAAGCGCGTGCCCTACTTCAGCACATTCGCCTACGCCGACGGGATTACAGGGGTGGACGCTCACCGCTTCAGCTTCCGCGAGTGCAACAATTCCCGCTCAGCGGCCATGGCCTTGGGCGCGCACCTAGCCGAACACTTCGCGGGCAAGAAGTTGCTCTACATCACAAGCGGCGACACATTCGGCCATCAAACCGAAGCCATTTTGCGCAGTCAAAGCGGCACAGAGGATTTTGAAGTTCACAAGGGCACCGTCATTGCCGCGCAAGCTACGGATACAGAAATCAAGCAAGCCTGCAATTTTGCGAATCTCGTCAAGCCGGACCTCCTGGTCCTGGTGTTAACCGGCGAGACCCTTGAGCGCGCCCTGCGCGAAGCCACGGCACAGGGCCTCAAGGCCAAGCTTCAAATCGCCACTCCCCATTTGAATCTCGGTTTGGCGGAGCGCAGCGGCCCCGCGGTCATGGAGGGTGTGCTGGGCACGCTGCCGTGGTGCTGGCAAGTCCCCTACCAATACGATTACCAGCCGGGCCGAAACTTCGTGACCCAATTCAAAGCTCGCTACGGTCGCTACCCGAGTAGCTCGGGCGCATCGACCTATACGGTCCTTCAGCAATGGAAAGAGGCTGTCGAGCGAGCCGACTCCTTTGCCGGCGAAGACGTGGTCAAAGCCCTGGAAGGACACAGCTTCGAGCTGCTCAAGGGTGAGCAAAGTTGGCGCGGATGGGATCATCAAGCGCTGCAAAGCATCTATGTCGTGCGCTGCAAGCAGAGCGCCGAAGTGCGCAAGGATCCACTCGGACTCGATTTCTTTGAATTGCTGGGCAGCATGGATGCCGAACGCGCCTTCCAAAGCAAATCTGAGTGGAACGAGTTGCGCTCGAAAGCGGGCAGGTCCGGCGAATTGGAGTCGTTGGAGCCCGCGGACTCACTCCCCAACTGAGCCTTCCCCTAGGGGGGCCTGTGGTTGCTCCCCGAGCATGGATCGAGCCGAGGCACCGGTGGAGCTCTGGCACCGGGGCGGATCCCATGTGCACGGATGGCGGCAGTGAGGCCCCCAGCAGCTTGGTCATTCCCGGCCCGCTAATCTTTGGCGGTCAGTTGCTAAGCTAGCCCCACCATGCAATACGAAACACTCACTCCGCCCGAGGCCAACGAACGCTTGAGTCAAAGCGACGACTGGATTTACCTCGACGTTCGCTCCGTTCAGGAATTCGAAGCCGGCCATGTGCCGGGTGCCTACAACATTCCGCTGATGGAAATCGGAAGCGCGGGAGGCATGGAGCCCAACCCGAATTTCGAGGCCGTTGCCCAAAAAACCTTTGCCGTGGAAAGCAAGTTGGTCGTGGGATGTGCGGCCGGCGGTCGCTCCGCCCGCGCCTGCCAGTTGCTCATTGCCAAGGGCTTCAACAATTTGGTCAACATGCACGGCGGCTTCTCCGGTGCCAGCGACCCCTATGGAGGTCCGGGCCAAGCCGGTTGGGAAGCCTGTGGGTTTTCTGTCAGTACGGAGTGCAAGCCCGATCGCAAGTATGCAGCGCTTGCCAAAGACTGAGGGAGCAAGTGCCCGAGCCTCAAGAATCCACGCGCGCGCCCAGAAAGCTGCGGACCAAGTTGCTGATCGCCATGTGCAGCGCCCTGCTGCCTTTGGTCATGGGCGAAGTGGTGTGCAGGATCGCCGGCTACGGCCCCGGTGAGGATTTCCTGCGCTGGACCGATGATGCCGATTTGCAATATGTGCCCGTCGCCAACCAGCAAACGTGGTTCGGCCGCGAGGACCCGCAAACAGGGGAAACTCTGTTGCCGATTCGCATCAACAACCATGGGCAACGTGGCCCCGACTACCCCGAGGCCAAACCCGCCCATGAAAAGCGCCTCGTTTGCCTGGGTGATTCGCTGACGTTCGGACCGGGAGTGCGCGACGAGGAGACCTATCCCGCGCGCTTGCAGAACCTCTTGACGGACGATCAGGTGCGAGTGATCAATGCGGGTGTCAACGGCTGGGCAACCTGGCACTACCGTCGTTTTGCCGAAACCAAGCTCCTCGATCTGGACCCCGATCTACTCGTGCTCGGTTTGTACCCGGCCAACGATATGGTTTTGGTCGAACGCCAAAAAACCGCATTCAATTTGCCCCTCGCGCAGCTTGATGAACATTCCGCCCTCTACCGCTTTGCCAAGGAGTGGTACCGAGAAACCATGTGGAAGCGCATGCGCGCGGCCAAAAAGGGCATCACACTCGAAGAGGTTGAAGAGGAGTTGCAGGCCTACATCGGCGTGGCGGAATCCACACTATCCATCGAAGCCAGGCGCAAACTTTGGATGCGTGCCATCGATCAGGATCTGAAGCCGATCGCACAATTGTGCGCCGCAAACGATATCGAACTCCTAGTCACCATTATTCCCGACTATTCCGCCACGGAGAAAAGCGATAGTCCCGGCTTTGATGCTCTCTGCAAAGTGCTTGGGGCCGCCGGCCTCGAAGTGTTTGACACGCTCGATAACTTGCGACCTTGGCACGACGAGATTTGGCTCGACTTTGACCACGGTCACCTGAATCCCAATGGTCACGGGCGGCTCGCCCAATTGCTTGCGACCGAAGTAAGGCAACGCGGGCTGATTGCGCGCGACCCCTAAGATGCCCCAGGGGCGGCGAGCAACCTGCGCGCACTCCGACCGTTCCACATCCAAACGCCCCTTCACCGCACAGCGGTCAGGCAGTCCCCATGGCAAGTGAACTCAGCCCCCAAGAAGCAACCGAAGCAGAAATGGCCGGCGTTCAATCCGCCTGCCGAAATTTGCGCAAAGGGCGCCCTGCGCTGCCGCCTAAACGGCGAGCCCCCGATCGCAATCGGAGGCCTTGGACTCGGCTCCGGCGCACGGCAGGTGGGTTGGCTTGGCTGACGCTGCTGGCACCGTTGCTGACGGGCTGCAGGGAAACTTGGGAAGACGACTACCCAAGGCGACCTATTCGCTCTGTCAGGCCCATGGACCCGGCGGCGCTGTCATCGCCCCCCGTTTTGAGCTTGCGGGCGCGCGCCGAACTTCAAGATCGCTGGCGGATGCAACGATTGGAAAGCTTGCTGCCCCGCTTGATGCGGCGCGAAGGCATAGATCTTTGGATCGTGACGAGCCGCGAATACAACGAAGATCCGCTCTTCCACTCCCTCGCACCCACCAGCTGGCATAGCTCGCGCCGACGAACCACGCTCATCTTTCACGATGCGCGCAAGAGCGGACCGGTCGATTGCCTCAGCCTTTCGCGCTACGACCTGGGCCCGCCCTACCAAAATCGGCACGACCCGGACGGTCAGGATCCGACCGGCATGACCAGCGCCGTCTGGGGTGAGCTGTCGAAGCTCATTCAAGAGCTCGATCCGGCCACCATTGCCGTCAATACTTCCGCAACCTTTGCCCTGGCCGACGGAATCAGCGCCAGCGACTTTGACGGCATGATCGGGAGCCTGCCGCCCGTTTTTCAAGACCGCATCGTGTCCGCCGAAGCACTCGCCGTGGGTTGGCTCGAAACGCGCACCCAATCCGAGTTGCTGGCCTATCCCGACTTGGTGCGCATTGCCCACCAAGTATTGGCCGAAGGCTTATCCGAACAAGTCGTTCACCCCGGCATCACACGTACGAGCGACTTGGTCTGGTGGTTCCGAGAGCGGCTGGCCGAGTTGCGCATTGGAACTTGGTTTCAACCGACCGTGGACATTCAACGCCGGCCGGGGCAACTCGCGCAATCCACGGCTCAAAGCGGAGCGCAGGCAAGCCAAGCACTTTCCCCCGTAATTGAGCGCGGAGATTTGGTGCATGTGGACATGGGCCTCGACTATTTGGGCTTGAAGACCGATATCCAGCAACTTTGCTATGTCTTGGAACCCGGTGAACGCACGGCCCCATTGGGTCTGCGGCGCGGGCTGGCAACCGGCAACAAATTGCAGGACTTGTTGATTGCGGAATTCAAAGTCGGCCGCAGCGGCAATGAGGTCCTGGCGGCCAGCTTGAATGCAGCTCGGACCGCCGGCATCGAAGCAAGCATTTATACCCACCCATTGGGCTTGCACGGACATGGGGCCGGTCCGACCATCGGCCTGTGGGACCAGCAGGATGGGGTAGCGGGACGCGGTGATGCGCTTATTTATGCCAACACCGTTTATGCGATAGAACTCAGCGCGACCGTTCCAGTTCCCGAATGGGATTATCATCCCGTGAACTTCTCACTGGAGGAAGATGCTTGGTTTGACGGTCGCAAGTTGCACTGGTTGGATGGCAGGCAATCCCAGCTACACCTGGTGCGTTGAGCATCCCAAGGCGCGCACCCACCCCAACTTCACCAGTCGCGTCTTGCCATTCCTCTTACAGGTAGCGTACAAAGCCGGGGTTCGCTACCCGTGTAACAGATCGCTGTCCTTGCGCCTGGCCAAGCCGAACGGGCCCATTGTCTGGCAATCCGAACAGTCTCGGTACGTTCCCTTGGCGCTTTTGATTCGCAAGCCGTCTCGACACCCGTAACCAAATGATCCATCGGCATTGAATTGTCGTTCAGCTACGCGGACGAACACACCCTACATGGCGCACCGCACACTCCTTACGGCCATCGCTTGCACGGCAGCTCTGTTGCCCGTTGGCAAGGTTGTGGCGCATGCCCAAACGACGAACGCGCCGCAGGAAGTCCGGCAAGTCAGTCGGACTCAAAGACAGGGCGAGCGCAGCGCCAAGGAAAGTCAACTCGAGCAACCCGCACAGCTCGACCCCCGCGACTTTTACGATGTAAGCGCCTATCGCTTGGACTTGACGCTTGACCCCGAACGCGAGCTGCTCTTCGGAACGGCTTTCACGGCTGCCCGAATCGTAAGGGGACCGCTCAAAAGCATCGCGCTGGATTTGTCGAACGATTTTTCCGTGCAACGCGTGGGCGTGACGGATTCCGCACTCGATGGGCGCAGCAAAATAGAAACGCGCGAGGTCAGCTTCCGACATGCCCTCGATAGTTTGGAAGTCGATCTGCCGGCCGCGCTCGGGGAGGGTGACACCGTCACCCTGGCCATTCGCTACAGCGGGCACCCGCAGGTATTGGATGAGTTTACGGGCATTCACTTTGAGCGCACCGAAAGCGGTCAAGCCTGGATCAACACCTCGGTTCAAAACTTCGGTTCCCACATGTGGTGGCCCGGAAAAGCCTCCTTATTCAATCCAGAGGACAAGCCCGAGCGCGTTTTTCTCAATTACACCGTTCCCTCCGGTCTGGTCGCGGTCGGCAACGGCAAGTTCATGGGCAAGAGCAGCCCGCGGCCCGGCTGGGATAGTTTTCATTGGGACCACCCCTATGCGCTTGAGACCTACGCAATCTCGCTCAATGTCGGTCCCTTCGTCACCATCGAAAGTCCGCTTGAGTTGAACGAGGGTCCAAGTCCCGTCACTTCCATGATCTTCGTCTTGCCCGAAGACGAAGAGAAGGCGCGGCTGCAGTTCAGCGATTTGAACTACTTGATCGATACCTTTGCCCAGTACTTCGGCCCTTGGCCCTTCCCCGAAGCCAAGGTCGGGATCGTGCAAACTAACTTCTGGGGCATGGAGCACTCGACCGCCATCGCCTACGG
>JAJDES010000051.1 GCA_029259675.1 Planctomycetota bacterium | reverse complement strand
GCCTGGCGCGACCTGTTGCGGATCCAAAAGAAGTTGGAGCGCCACTATCGCGACATGCAGGACATCGAGTTCACGATCGAGGACGGTCGCCTGTTCATGTTGCAGTGCCGAGTTGGCAAACGCACCGGTTTTGCCGCCGTGCGCATTGCGACCGACATGGTCAGCGAACGCCTAATCAACAAGGAAACGGCCCTGCAACGGGTAGAGCCCGAAGTGCTCAATCAACTGTTGCAGCCCATCTTCGATCCGCGCGAATTGCAATCCGCCCACGCCACAAGGCACTTGACGAGGGCGCTCAACGCCGGGCCTGGAGCGGCCACCGGTCGCATCGTATTCAACGCAGAAACAGCCGTGGAATGGGCCGCCAAGGGCGAAGCTGTCATTTTGGTTCGGGTCGAAACCTCACCCGAGGACATTCGCGGTATGCAAGCCGCCAAGGGCATTTTGACCGCTCGCGGAGGCATGACGAGCCACGCCGCACTCGTCGCCCGGCAAATGGGGAAAGTGTGCGTCGCCGGAGCCTCGGAATGCCATGTGGATTACGGCCGCAAACGCATGAAGGTCGGCGCCCACACGCTCAAGCAAGGTGACTGGATTAGCTTGGACGGCACCACGGGACAGGTGTTTGAGGGTCAGTTGGCGACTCAAGCTTCGGAAGTTGTGGCCGGACTGCTGAGCGGTACGAAACCCAAAAAGCCCAAACCCGGCTCGATCTACGAGGCCTATTCCAAGTTGATGAAGTGGGCCGATGAAGTGCGCACCATGGGCGTGCGGACCAATGCCGACCAACCCGATCAGTGCCGAACAGCCATCACCTTCGGCGCCGAAGGCATCGGCTTGTGTCGCACGGAACACATGTTCTTCGAAGGCGACAAGATCACGGCCGTGCGCGAAATGATTCTGGCCGAGTCGGTCGAGGATCGCGAACGCGCTCTGGCCAAGCTGCTGCCCCTGCAGCGCGTGGACTTCGAAGGCATCTTCAAGGCCATGGGCGACCGCCCCGTAACCGTACGCACCCTGGACCCGCCCCTGCACGAGTTCCTGCCCCATGGCCCCGCTGCACTCAAGGAACTAGCCGCGCAAATGGACATTTCCATTGCGGCGTTGCGCGACAAGGTAGAAAGCCTGCATGAACTCAACCCCATGCTCGGGCACCGCGGTTGCCGTTTGGGGGTGGTTTACCCGGAAATCACACGCATGCAGGCGCGCGCTATATTTGAAGCGGCTTGCAATGTCGCCAAGAAAACCCGCAAGAAGCCCAAGCCGGAAATCATGATCCCGCTGGTCAGCACAGCTCAGGAATTGAGTTTGCAAGCCAAGATCGTGCGCGAAGTGGCCGAGGAAGTTTTCAAGCAAAAGAAAACTCGCGTGCCCTACTTGGTCGGAACCATGATCGAGTTGCCCCGCGCCGCGCTCACGGCCGATGAAATTGCGCTGGAAGCGGAATTTTTCTCGTTCGGAACCAACGATCTAACGCAAACCACCTACGGCATTTCGCGCGACGACTCCTCCAAGTTCATTCCCTTCTACGTCGAGCAAGAAATCTTCGCCAAGGACCCCTTTGCCTCACTCGATCGCAGCGGTGTCGGACGACTGATGCGAATCGCCACGACCGACGGGCGCGCAGCCAAACCCGACATCAAACTCGGAATTTGCGGCGAGCACGGAGGCGACCCCGCTTCGATCCACTTCTGCCAAGAACTCGACCTCGATTACGTTTCATGCTCGCCCTACCGCGTTCCCATTGCGCGTCTCGCCGCGGCCCAGGCCGCCTTGCGGACTCCAAACTCCTAGAGCATCAACTCGTCGGCCTGCAAACCATCCAGCATGCGCAGTACCAAGCGTGAAACACGCCTGATTTTGTCACCGTCGATTTTGTCGATCGTGTCCTCGGGCTTGTGATAGTCCTCGTGGACATCTGAAAAAAGGAAGCACACGGGGACGTCCAAATTCTTTTCGAAGTTGGCCTGATCCGAGCGGTTGTAATAGGCATCGGCATTGCCGAGCGGCTTGAAGCCTTCGGCCGCACGCACGCTTTGCGCCAAACGCGTCAAGCCGTTGTACTTGCTGTGCTCCTCCGTGGGAGTAATCAACAATTCGTCGCTCGCGTTGCGCCCGACCATGTCTATGTTGATGTTGGCCACGACCCGTGCAGCCTTTCCGTTTACATCCGGCACATAGGGATTCTCCGACCAAGCCCGCGACCCCAAAAGCCCCTTCTCCTCGGCGGAGACCCAAACGAATAGGACGGAACGGCGCAGGGGGCCCCTTTTGGTGAGCGCTTCGGCAACAGCCAACAGAGTTGCTGTGCCCGAACCGTTGTCATCGGCACCGTTGTAGATCTCGCCGTCCGAGTCCACGCCCACATGGTCGTAATGGGCCGACATCAGAATCACTTCCTGGGCCAAATCCGTGCCGGGCCAAAAAGCGCATACGTTTTCCAATGACTCGGGTCCCCCGGTCATCACCGAGCGCCTTTCGGTGGCGATTGCATCCAGCTCCGCCCCCACTTCCAGCTCCCCTTCCAGGAAGCCTAATGAGCGCAGTTTTTCAGCCCCCGCTGCGCGCATGTAAAGTCTGCTGAACAGGGGCCGACGGGGCGGAGAATCGGCGCTGGGCCAACCGATGCGACCCTTCTCCATGCTTTGAACCCAGCGCTCGCGATAGGGCTCCATGGGCATTTCACCCGCTGAGTTGGGCATGATCACGACGCCCGACGCGGCCTTGAATGAAAGCGTGTTGGGAATTTTCCATGTAGGCGTTTCCGCGTCAGGTTCGACAAGTGCCAATTTGCCACTCAAATCGAGCCCCTCCAACTCCGACTCAGTACCGCCCCCGGCGTAGACCAAAGGCACCTCGGATTCAAACTTGCGCAAACCGCGCGAGCTGAAGAAATAGTCTTCACCAAAGTCGAGCGTCGCCTGCTTGTCAGCGTGCTTCAGAACCAAATGGGTGGCTTTCCTATCCAACTTCAAATGCTCCAACGGATAGTTGTGGAACCAACCATCCTTGGCACCGGGCTCCAGCCCCATGCGCAAACTACGCGCGCGCAGATAGCGTGCAGCCACGCGCAATCCTTGGCTGGGGCTGTCGCGGCCGGCCAGCTCATCGGAAGCAAGGAACGTCAAATCGGCCATGATCCCGGACTCGCTAATGCTGTCCAGGGCCTGCTCCAATGAGCTCGATTCAAGCGCCGCCGAGCGACTTGGGCCCGATGAATAAGCCGGTGAAAGTACCGGTGCCGAGGCACCCGACGCTTTTGCCGGCGCCTGACAGGCACTGCTCCAAAGCAAGCCGAGCGAGACCAGAAACAGCGCGCCACCTTTTGTTTTCGTGTTCATTGCTAAAGCCCCAACTCGTCGTCTTGCAATTCCATCAACATGCGCAAAACCATGCGCGTCACTCGCCGGATCTTGTCGGCATCAATTTTTGAAGTCGTGTCCGTAGGCTTGTGATAGTCGTCGTGTTCGCCGTTGAAGAAGAAGATCACAGGAATGCCCTTGCGCGCAAAGTTGTAGTGATCGGATCGCTCGTAGTACTGATCGGCGCTGCCAAGGGCTGAAAAACCCTCGAGCGCGCGCTTCGATTCGGCAATCACTGCCAAGCGGTTGTGCTCGGGATGTGCTGCGGTGGGCGTGAAGTACAACTCGCCGGCGCCGTTGCGCCCCACCATATCCAAGTTGATGTTGGCCACGATGCGCATATCGTCCGGCAAGCTCGGCTTGTCAGCAAAGGCCTGTGAACCGAACAGACCCTTCTCTTCGGCAGAGACCCACAGGAGCATCACCGAACGCCGCAAGGGCCCCATTCGCTTTAGGGCTTCCGCCATCGCAAGCAACGCTGAACTGCCCGATGCGTTGTCGTCGGCACCGTTGTAAACACTCCCCGCCTTGACCCCGACGTGATCGTAGTGAGCGGAAATCAGAATCACTTCGCGCGAGAGAGCGGGATCACTTCCGGGCCAAAGGCCGCACAGATTTTCGAGCTCGATCAAGCCCGCGTCACCGGGGAACCGGCGCTCGTCCTCCCAGTCAAAGCCAAGACTGGATCCGATCGTCGGCGGATCCTCAGGCGAAAAGTCTTCCATGGCCGCGAGCAATTTAGCTCGACCGAGGTTTGTCAAATCCACATAGCGAAAGAAGTTTTTGGATGACTTGGGCTGTTGAATTTGCCCTGCCGGATCCCATTTCGGATAGGAAACGGACCCGCGCAATCCATCCATGGCGCTGCGCTTGCTGCGCTCAGCCCGTTCGTCGCTCCATTCACCGGTGGCTGAAATGACGACCGCTCCCAGAGCTCCCGCCCTGCGCAAGTTGGCGCGCATGCGCCCGGTGCGCTCGCCGTCGTTGGTGCACAAAGCCATGCGGCCCTCCAACTCTATTCCGTCCAGCTCCTCTCTCGATCCCGAGCCGCACCAAATCAACTCACCTCGAACGGTGTCGTTCGCTGCATCCCACGGCGAAAAAAAATAGTCTTCGCCGAAGAGGAATGTGACGCCCTTTGCCCCTACCTCCGCCTGCGTGGGAGCCGCCAAGAGTCGCGTCCCGCTTCGCTCGGGATCCACGGCGCGATGGATGACGGGGTAGTCGTAGAACCAACCTCGGTTGCCCGACGGAGTCCAACCCAAGCGCTCGAGCCGAGCGGCGATGTAGCGCGCGGCGATGCGCAGCCCGCGCCCCGGGGAATTGCGCCCCTCCAACTCGTCGTCCGCCAAGAATGAAACGTCGGCGAGAATCTTGGCGGCGTTGACCTCGGCCAAGCCCCGCTCCAGCGACGCCAACTCATCCGACAATTCCCCAGGCGGAACGCTGCCAGGGGCGGCGGCAACCGAAAGAGCGGTGCCGTGCATATCCCCGAGCGAGGAAAAGGAGGCCAACCCAGCCCCGGGGGCGAGCAGAACCATGAGCGCTGAGAGCAGTGATGTTTTCATGGAGAATTTGGGATTCGAAGCGGCGATCCAGCTGGGATACGCAGGCTAACACGGGGCCGATTTCGACTCCTTGCCTCATTTCACCTCGGCTTAACGCAAAACTGCGTGAGTTCCGGCAGCGCGCGTCCGTCCGCGCCCGTGCGCGAAGGTAGACCCTGGAAAGCGGCCGGGAATGTACCGGCCCTTCGTCGCCCAGCCGACTTCACGCGCCGGGTCCACTCGCGGCGGCGAGCCACGGCCGGCAACCCACTTCGGGGACGGACCGAGGTCCGGCGTCCGAAATTTTGGTCAGCGATGGGTTCGGGAGCGCAGGTAGCGCATGGTGGACTCGTGAATGCGTTCGAGAATCGCATCCATCTCGCCTTCTTTGTCGCGCGAAAGATCGTCCAGGCTGGCCTCGCACCAGGGGCAGTGCATTTCCTCCAAGTGGAAGCGAACAAAGTCGGAGGGCTCGGGCTCGAGCGTTCCCGCCAGGAGTCGCGCCAACCAGTGCCGCGCGGGACAACTCACGCGCCGCTCGCGCCACAGCTCGCGCACATCCAAATCCAGAATGCGCTGATCTCCCTCCGATCCTTCGGAAGCCGACGCCAAAACCGGCAGCAGGTCACTACCCGACTCGCGCACGGCCGCCAATTGGCGCAAGCGCTTCAGCGCGCGAAACTTGATGCCGGCGACTGCCGTTTCGTCGCGCAAATCAAATCGCTTCCAAGTATCGCGGTTGCGCCAGCCACCTGAGAACAGGGCTTCGATAACCATGAGGCGCTGAAACTCACCTTGCTCCCAGGTTTCCTCTACCCAGTCGCGCAAGATGTCACCGAGCAACGACGTCGCGCGCTGCGAAAGCTCGCGGCCGCGGACGATGGCGCTCGGCGTATCGACGGTGTGAGCCAAGGTCTCGAGGAAGGAAACGCCGCTGTCCTCATCGTTGTCCGATTGAATCGTGCTCGCGCGGCGCCGGCGAAGGTGGTCGATCGTGCGGTTGCGGCAGATTCCGAAAATGTACTGATCGAAGGTGAAGATGGTGTCGAAGTCACCTATGCCGCGCACCGACCCCATGAGCGTTTCCTGCACGATGTCCTCAGCGGCTTGGTGATCGCCGGTGCGCCGCAGGGCATAGGCCAAAAGCCGACCGCAAAAGGACTGCTCCACGTGGAGCCATTCGGCATCGTCGAGGGCTTTTAAGCGCTCGATATCGGGTGTCCATTCACTCAAAGCGATTCCACCGCCCAGCGTGGGCTTGGCGGTCCTTAGGGGGTGCTGAATTCAAGCCGCATTCTAACCTCTCAGCTGCTCCCAAAGTGCAGCCCTCCCGTCGGACCGACCCGATCGCGAAGGAGATCTCATTTCAACGACTTTCGGCTGCGGGCATGGCGCGCGCCCAAGTCTCTTTCCGAGCCAAATCGATGATCGCCGCAGCTCGGCGTCGCGCCGGCCCATGAAATCAAAACTTCAAGTAAATCGAAATGCCAACCAGACCGGCTCCCAACAGGAACAGCAGGAAAAAGAACATGCCCATCTTCAGGATGGTTCCGAAGACGCCGGGCACGAAGCTCATGGAGTTGTCGATGCCCTGACCGATGCTGCGCAGCGAATAGAAGACCGGACCGCTGACCAGCGCCAGCATGACTTCGACGCCCAGGATCAATGTCGCTCCCACCGCCCCGATAATGCCGCCGTCCGTGCGCGGTGGAACCGGAACCGTTCGTCCCGCCGCCGGCCCGGTAGCCTTGGGCAGAGCCTTCCAGGGCCCCGCTCGACTGGAGGAGTCCTGCTGAACTTCCCCCTCTCGCAAAGGCGGCCACAAGCCCTGGCTGCGCCGCCGACTGCGCTCGGAAACGAGCGCTTTCAGGACCGGCGACCCCTCAACCTTCGTTGACTCGCTCTCGGGTTCATCCAACCCTTCAATCGAAACCACATCGGAGAACACTGGCGTAGCCGGGTCTTCGGCTGCAGCGGGATTTGTCCCCACGGGCTGCCGCTGCGCAAGCTCTGCTTGGGAAGCTCCTGCACGGGTGCTTTCCTGGGCGCCGGCCCCATCGGCGCCATCAGAAGCCTGCTGCGCATCCTGGTCCTCCGCCCCGACCACTCCATCCCAGACACCGCGCGCCAGCCCGACGGCTCCGCGCGCCAACTCCGCTGCGGATCGTCGCAGGTCTTCACCGGTGCCGGCCGGTCCCGTTTTGGTCGAAGGCACATCGCCGGTTTTTTCGCCATCGGACTGCGCTGGATCTCCATCCGTGAGTTCGCCCTTGGAGCGCGCACCGATGGGCGCATTGCCGGCGCCGCTCCACGGATCTGCGATCATCCCCGCTTCCGCACCGGAATCCATCAATTCGCCGTCGGGGCCGCGCTCCATGCTGAGCACGCCCATGTGCACCGAGTCGCCCTGCCTCGCAGTCTGGCCCATGTCGGCCAAGAATTCGTTCAAGCTCCAGTAGCGGTGGTCCGGATCCAGTCGCAAAGCGCGCTCGACAACGGGCCTAAGCGCCACGGGGAAGCTCGCGGAGAAAACCGGTGGCTCATCGTCTTCGCGCAGCAAGTTCCCGATTCCATCGCTGCAGGGAAACGGTAGTTGCCCGCATTGAATTTCGTAGAGGATCACTCCCAGCGAATAGATGTCCGCGCGGTGGTCGCCGCGATTCTTGAGCATCTCGGGCGCCATGTAGTGCGGCGTACCGCGCCCAAAGCTAAGTGTTTGGCGACCGTCGCCGATCAGCTTCGCCAAGCCGTAATCCCCGACTCGCGCAACGTCGCCTCGCAAAAAAATATTGCTGGGCTTCAAATCGAAGTGGGCCAAGCGCCGATCGTGCAAGGCCAATACGCCGCGACAGGCTTGGACAAAGAAGCGCATGCCGTTGTCGGATTCCAACTCGCCGCGCTGCATTCGCCGTGCGAGCGTGTCCTCTCCCGCGTAGCCCATGATCACGTAGGGCACTCCCATCACCACGCCCATATCTTCAATCGTCACCAAGTTCGGGTGATCAAAGCTGGCGAAGTAACGCACCTGCTCAAGCTCGTGTTCAATCGCTTCCTCGGCGGTACTTTCGACCACCTTGAGGAACTTGACCGCGTATACCTTCCCGATGGATTGCTTGCGCGCCTTGTACACTTCGCCGAAGGCGCCGCCGCCCAAGCGATTCTGTATTTCAAAGCCCGGAAGAAAATCCTTCTTGCGCAGGCTGTTGTAGAAGACCTCCCAATCAATCATGGCACGGCCCCG
>JAJDES010000006.1 GCA_029259675.1 Planctomycetota bacterium | reverse complement strand
CCCAGGGTTTCAATACCCAGGGAAAGCGGGGTGACGTCGAGCAGCACCACGTCGCTGACTTCGCCGCCCAGGATGCCGCCTTGGATAGCGGCGCCCACGGCCACAACCTCATCGGGGTTGACGCTGCGGTTGGGCTCCTTTTGGAAGATCTCCTGCACCTTGGCCTGAACGGCCGGGATGCGCGTCGAGCCGCCCACCAGAAGCACTTCGTCGATTTCACCGGGCTTGAGCCCCGCGTCGGCCATGGCCTTGGTGCAGGGCTCGGCGGTGCGCAAGATCAAGTCGCCCACCAGTTGCTCGAACTTGGCGCGGTTGATGGACAGTTGGAGGTGCTTCGGCCCGGAGGCATCGGCGGTGATGAAGGGCAAGCTGATATCGGTCTGATTGGCCGAGGAAAGCTCGCACTTGGCCTTTTCGCAGGCTTCCTTCAGGCGCTGCAGGGCCATCGCATCGCTGCGAATGTCGATGCCGTTGTCGCGCTTGAATTGATCGGCAACATAGTTGATCAAGACTTCGTCAAAGTCATCGCCACCCAGGTGCGTGTCGCCACTGGTTGCGAGCACTTCAAAGACACCGTCGCCGATTTCCAGAATCGAAACGTCGAAGGTACCGCCGCCCAGGTCGTAAACGGCAATGCGGCCGGAAGCGCGCTTGTCCAACCCGTAGGCCAGGGTTGCGGCCGTGGGCTCGTTGATGATGCGCTCGACTTCGAGACCGGCGATCGTGCCGGCATCCTTGGTCGCCTGGCGTTGGGCGTCGTTGAAGTAAGCCGGGACCGTAATGACGGCTCGACTGACGGTTTCGCCCAGGTGCGATTCGGCCGCCTCCTTGAGGCTGGCCAGCACCATGGCGCTGATTTGGGGCGGCGTGTATTGCTCGCCGTCGATGTCAACCTTGACCAACTCGTCGGGTCCGCCGACGAGCTTGTAGGGCACGATCTTTTCTTCGCCGGAAACTTCCGAGTGGCGGCGCCCCATGAAGCGCTTGATGGAGAAGATCGTCTTGGTCGGATTGGTCACCGCCTGGCGCTTGGCCGGGGCACCCACCAGGCGATTGCCCTCACCGGCGAAGGCCACCACAGAAGGCGTTGTGCGAGCGCCTTCCAAACTGGTGATCACATGCGGCTCGCCGCCTTCCATCACGGCCACCACAGAGTTGGTGGTACCCAGGTCGATCCCGATGATCTTTGTTTTCTTCTCGCTCATGGTTACTCCTTGCGTCCTCCAAGAGGCTGCTGCCGAGGCCGATCAAACTCCCTTGGAGGTGGGAGCCGGCCAGTGATTGCCCTGCCCAAGAACAAGTACCGTGCCAGGCCAAAAAGCGGCCTTCAGAGGCTGCGCAAAGGACAAATTGGAATAGCGCGACCGCTGTAGCTGCCACATTGACAGACCCCTACAGCGCCTCCTGGGGCCGGCGCCATATTGGCAGCGCAGCTGGGCCGCACCAAATTGCATTCGACTTGCCAAGACTCGAGCCGGTGTCCACGAACGAGTCGACGACAAGGCAGCGGCTTCAGGACTTGAAGCACATTGAGCGCCGATGGCCCCGAGTGTGCGGCGTTACTCTTCGAGCGGGCAGCTGTGAACTGTCAGGAGTGCGCGGGGAAGAGCTTGGGGCAAATCCGCTCAACCGATTCTTCGCCAAGAACTTGCAGCTACGTGCCGGCGAAGCAAGCGCTGCGAACTGGCCCCGTGTGCCCAAGCTTCGATGAAGCGCTCTCGCAAGCTGATCAGCTCCACATTCCGTCTCGCTTGCGCCGGAATTCGTACGCAAATGCCCACGCAACTTAGTCCGTTCTCAATGCCTACCGGCCGAGCAGCTTGCACACCCACTCAGGACAAACCGTATTCCTTGAGCTTGCGATAGAGGGTGCGTTCGCCGATGCCCATGATCTTGGCCGCTTTCTGGCGGTTGCCCTCGACAAATTTCAGATTGGCTTCGATCAGTGCTTTTTCGACTTCAGCCAAGGAGCGACCCGCGAGTTCGAGCGAGCCCTCGGCCGCACTGGCGCGCGAACGCTGCAAGGTTTCGGGAATGTCGCACACATCCAAAATCTCGCCCCGCGCCAGCAGCACCATGTTCTCGAGGACATTGCGCAACTCGCGCACGTTCCCTGGCCATTCGTAATGCATGAGAATGGCGCGGGCCTCGGGACTGATGCCGCGAATGGAGCGCCCGTGATGCTGCGCCAATTCTCCCAGGAAGTGATCGACGAGGATCGGGATGTCACCGGGTCGCCCGCTCAAGGGAGGCATTTCAATGGTGACCACTTGCAACCGAAACATGAGGTCCTCGCGGAAGGTCTTTTCCGCCACCATTTCGGTCAAGTTGCGGTTGGTGGCCGCGACCAAACGCACATCCACTTTGCGTACTTCATTGCCGCCCACGGGCTGAACCTCGCGCGTTTCCAATACACGCAAGAGCTTGGCCTGGGTTTCGAGCGGCATATCCCCCACTTCGTCCAAAAAGAGGGTTCCGCCGTGGGCGTAGGCGATGCGGCCTTCGCGCGCGGACACCGCGCCGGTGAATGCGCCCTTGACGTGTCCGAAGAGCTCGGATTCGATCAGGCCTTCCGAAAGAGCGGCGCAATTGACGGCGGCGAATTTGCGATCCTTGCGCGGGCTGTTTTCGTGAATGGAGTGGGCCACCAGCTCCTTGCCCGTTCCGCTGGAACCTAGGATCAGAACCGTGGCGTTGGTCGGACTCACTTGGCGCAAAATATCGAAAACGCGCTGCATCGGGGCCGAATGACCAATGATGCCCTCAAAGCCGAAACGCTTGTCGAGTTGTTGGCGCAACTCGCGGTTGGTGCGCACCAAATTGCGAGTTTCCACGGCTCGCTGCAAACGAGTGCGCAATTCCGCGATGCGCACGGGCTTCTCGATAAAGTCGGCTGCTCCGCGCCGAATGGCCTCAACGGCGGTGGCCACGGAACCGTGGCCGGTGATCAAGAGCACGACGGCCTCCGGCTGCAGGCGACTGGATTCCTCCAGTACAGCCAATCCGTCCACGTCATGCATGACGAGGTCCGTCAGGATCGCGTCGAAGGTGGATTGCTCCATCATGGCGAGCCCGGCTTCGCCGCTGTGTGCCAAGCGGCACAGGAAGCCGTCGGACTCCAGGCCCTCGGCCAGGGCTTCTGCATGACCCTCGTCGTCATCGATGATGAGCACGCGTACGGCTTGGGCTTCGCTCTCGTCAGCTTTCACGACCGATTCTCCCCAGCCCGGTTTTCGGGTGCTTCATCCCCATCGACTTGCCCGTCCGCAAGATCGCATGACCCCATATCCACAACTAAGTCTGCACTCTCCTTCGCTGCGGATTTTTGGAACAACTCAACCACCAGCGGCAATGTAATTGAAAAGGAGGTTCCCCGGCCCAATTCCGAAAGCACGGAGATCGTGCCTCCATGCTCTTCGATGATGCGCTTGGTCGTCGGCAAACCGAGTCCGGTTCCGCCTTTCTTGTTGGACCAATATACATCGAAGCAATGCTCGATTTGCGCTTCGGTCATGCCGATGCCCGTATCCGTGATGACAAGCTCCACATGATGCCCCAAGCGCCGCATCTGAATCAGCAATTCACCACCATCGGGCATGGCCTGGCGCGCGTTGGTAATCAAGTTCAACAGTGCCTGTTCAATCGGGCCCTCATCCACCAGGACCAGCGGCAAAGACGTGGGCAAATCCACATGCGAGCGCACCCCAGCTTGCTCCAACTCGGGGCCGACAAAATCGACGACCCGCACGATGATGCGCGCCAGATCCTCCGGTCGCCGGTTGACCCGAGTGCCGCGCGCGTAGCGCTGAAACTCGTCGACAATTTTTTCCAGCCGTTCCACTTCGCGTTGCAAGGTGCCGATGCGCCGCAGCGAGCGAGCCTCGCGCGGTGTCGGTTCGGGTTGATCGGGATTGCGCACGGCGGCGCCGCGCTCCCAATCCTCTTGCAGAAGCGCCAGGTTGATCGCAATCGTTGAAAGCGGGTTCTTGATTTCATGCGCAAGCCCGCCCGCCAGCCGACCGAGGAAGGCAACGTCCTCGCCACTGGGTGTGCGATCCATCGGTGGGCTCTGCTTCGGCGATTCCATGTCGTTAGCCTGCGGCCTTGGTGGAGGTTTCCTTCATGACTTCCATCCGGCAATTCCCTCGAGCGCACGGGCTCGCCGCAACCCGAGCGCGACGGTCGGCGATGCGCTCACTGCGGCCCAGCGAAGGCCGGGCGAGCATCAAAGGCGCGGGACAGATGGGGTGCAAAATCGGCATGGAGCCCAATTCGTTGTTGGCGGGCATTCGCAACTTGCTCAGCGCTAGTGAAGGCCAAGCGAGGCGGATAGGCTAGCAGCGCAATCCCCGCCCCTCTATGGCGACCCTTCCAAGCTTGCCAAGGCCGGGCCCACACGGGTTCAGCGGCCGCCGGCAGCCGGCAGGGTACGCCTCACTCTGGAGCGACGCTCACCGCAGCGGACTCGCTCCCTCGAAGCCGCAGTCCGCTGTGCAGTCTACGGAGCCAAATCCATGAGCCAGCCCCCCCTGCAAATCAACTGCACCAGCTCGGCCCCCCGGGCCGACGAGCAGCAAGGATTGTCCCAGGCCCTCGCGCGCGGGGAGCTGGTGGCCATTCCGACCGAGACCGTCTACGGACTGGCGGCCCGAGCCGACTCACCGGAAGCCATCCGACGCCTGCGCGAATTGAAGGGCTACCAGGACCAGCGCCCCTTCACATGGCATCTGGGAACACCCCCGCTGGCTTCAAAAAATGACGGACTGAAACACTCCAGTCCTTACACGGCAACCGTTCCGAGCTTGGGCGACCCCAGGCTGGAACCGCGTCCCTTGGATGCCATAGTTCGCAGACTGACGAACCGCTATTGGCCGGGTCCATTGACGCTTGTCGTGCAGGGCGTGCCGGCAGCCATGCGAGCCGTCGCCGAGGGCGATTGGATCGGATTGCGGCAGCCCGCGCATCCGGCCACGGGTCTGATTTTGCATTCTTTGCCGTTCCCGGTTGTTGCCACCAGTGCCAACAGAGCCGGTCAGGCCCCGCTGCTGACGGCACAGGCCGTGATCGCGGAGTTTGGGTCCGACTTGGCCGCAGTCGTGGACGGGGGCGCGTCTTGTCTCAACGAAGCCTCTGCTGTGCTGCGCGTAGGCCGCGGGCACTTCGACTTGCTGCGAGAAGGCTTGGTCACGGAATCTGATCTGCGCAGCTCCGCCGGTTTAGCAATGGCCTTTGTTTGTACGGGCAATACTTGCCGCAGCCCCATGGCAGAAGGCCTTGCCCGTGCTGCCACGCGCAGGGCGCTGGGCGAAATCGACCCCGCTAGCTTCGGGTTCGAATTCCATTCGATGGGCGTCTTTGCCAGCCCCGGCAGCCCCCCCTCCGTGCATTCCGTTGCCGCCATGAATGCGCGCGGCATCGACATTTCGGATCACCATTCGACGCCCACCAGCCCGGAGAACTTGATTGGCATGGATCGCATTTATTGCCTGACCCGATCCCACGCGGAAGCACTCTTGGCCAGCTTGCCGCGCGCCATGGGTTCTAAAGTCGAACTGCTCGATCCATTGGGCAAAGACATCCCCGACCCGATTGGCGGCAGCGAAAGCGACTATGAATTGTGCGCTCGCAGCATCGATCAAGCGATTGCCGCGCACATTGCCGAGTGGGTTGGCAAGTAAGCGACAAGTGCCGCGGCTGCGCGGCGCGGACGACCGGCTCAACGCGACGGTTGATGCGAGCCCCTTGAGCGCGGACCCATGGCCGCAAGAGCCCGCAGCAAGTCAGCGCCACCCGTTTATGCGGGGTGAGCTGCTTCGCCCTCGGCTAGGGCGTGCCACGCTTCTTCACCGCTACTAGCGGCAAGAAAAGCCTCGCGCACCGAGTCCTTGCCGAGCACGCGCGCGATATCCGCCAGGGTGCGAATGTGCAGCAACTTTTGGGCACGCGGTATCACGAGCAGAACGATCAATTGGGTCGGCCGGCCGTCGATGCTCTCAAAAGCCAATCCCTCCGGTCGCGACACGATTCCGATGCATGCCCGCACTTCGTCGATGTCGTCCACGGCGGCGTGGGGAATGGAAATGCCCCGCTCCATACCCGTGGACATCGACCGCTCGCGAGCCATGACCGCTTCCTGCAGCGCGCTGAATTCCGAGCGCTCGATGCGGCCGATTTCGACCATGTGCTCCATCAATTGCCGGATCGCCTCCCACTTGTCAGCGGGGTCGAAGCCGACCACGAAATCTTTCGGGGCGAATAGGTCTTTCAGCAACATGGGAAGCTAGGGAGGAGCATAGCGGCGGCCGCGCGACTTGCCGAGGGAAGCGCGGGCAGAAGCCGGGAAGAAAGGCGGGCAATCATGCTTCAGCAGCTTGAGACGAGCGACCGAGGCCCAATGCACGTCCCAAGGGAATGGCCAAGATGCCGACCAAGCCCGAGAACAGGGCCCCCATTTTGGCCTGTCCCAGGAGTTCGGGATCTTCAAATGCTGCGGTTGAAACGAAGAGGGCCACGGTTAATCCGAGTGCCGCAATAAATCCGGCCATTATCAATTCCTTGAGCCCCATGCCTTCGGGCAGCGGAAATCCCAAGGCCTTGGCGACCAAGCCGAAAAAGGTGATGCCGACCGTTTTGCCGACAACTAGCGAAGCCAGAATCAACCACGTCATCGAGCCGATACTGGCAAACTCGACGCCGGCATTGGCAAACGCGAAGAAAAACAGCCCCATGTCCACGAACAGCTTCAAGTCGTGCTCGAAGTTGTGCAGCGGCGAGTGCTGTTCGTAGGCGGTTTGATCGCGACCGCCCGCCGCAGCGCTGACGTCGTCTTCCTCAAGGAAAAGGCCGGTGTCCCGCTTGGGGCCGGGCAGGAACGGCACGATGAAGACTAGGGCCAGGGCGGCGTGCAAATGCGCCAGCACCAAGCCCAACCAGCTGAGGGGCCCCGCGAGCAGGATGTAAACCAGCCAGCTCTTGACGCCGAAGCGGCGCAAGCCGAAAGCAACGGCCATGCCGGCCAACACGAGGCCCAGCCACGCGGGCTCGGCAGGATGCGCGGCATCCCCGTAGAAAACTGCGATGATGACCAAGCCGATGGCGTCGTCGGCAACGGCCAAGAGCAGCAGAAAATTGATCGCTGGATGCCCGCGGCCAAAGACCGCACGGGAGACGAGCCAAGCAAGGGCGATGTCGGTCGCGGTGGGAATGCCCCAACCGCGGGCCAGCGGATCCCATTCGGCACCTTCACCGAACATGCCCGCCCCGAAGGCCAGGTACAGCCCGCCGAAGAAAACC
>JAJDES010000500.1 GCA_029259675.1 Planctomycetota bacterium | reverse complement strand
TCCTTGCCCTTGGTCTCGCGCCAAATGGGAATGTCGATGATGGAAACAGCTCCGCGCGAAGGCAGGGTTCCGCCGGCCGAATTTCCGCCGGGGACAAACACTTCGTAGGGAGTGGAGGAACCGCCTGAGCTTTTGAACACTGGGGCACCGGTGCGCACGTTGTTTTCACCGAATACATCGATCACCAAATTCGTGGCGAGCGCGGCTTCAAAGAAGAGGGCATCATTCGAGCCGTAGTAATGCCAAAACATGGCTCCCGCAGCTTTTTCAAGGGAGTGCTGACCCAGGCCGTCCTTTTCGAATTCGTCCATGGGAGCGCCGCGTTCGGGACGCTTCATGTCAATCGGATAGGAGGGATAATCCATCGCAATAATTGCGGTGCCCTCATTCCAAAAGGAAGTCCATTGCTCGACGCCCTTTTTCCAAAACGAAGGGCGCACCTCAGGCTTGGCCCAGCCCGTAAAGCAAACCAACTGAATGAATTCGGTGCGGTTCGGTGCAAACAAGATTTGAGCCTGCGAGTTCTCACTCAAGGACAGCCCCAGGTATTTGCCGGTGGTCATGAATTCAGCAATGGCTGCATGGGCCTCAAGCACAGGCCCTTTGGCTCCCAAGCGATCCAGGAATTCCTTGTCCTCCGCACGAGCAATGGCACTAAGGGAAGTGGCTGACCATCCCTTGACCCATTTGACGAGAACATCGAACTGATCAAGGATTTGCTCATACTCGGGGTGCTCGCTGGCGCTCCACTTGACCCAACTGGCTTGCATTTCCATTAGGGCCAGCGCAGATTCGGCAAACAACTTCGCGAACTTGCGATCTTCCAGGGAGACGGCGGATATCCGCAAATCGAAGAGACCCAGGTCAAAGCGCCGGTAGTATTCGGTGTCGAGCAATTCTTGGAGAACGACGTTGCCCGGCACGGCATTTTGAATGCCGTGTGCATGGAGAAAGGCCTGGGCCCATTCCGAATATTCCAGCTCTGGCGGTGCGTCCGGGGACAAATAGTTCGTACTGAATTCAAGTCTTTCAATACTGCCCAGAGCGCTCATCCCAATACTGCCCAGAGCGCTCATCTCAATACTGCCCAGAGCGCTCATCCCAATTTGCGGGGCTGGCGATTGGAGGGTGTGGACGAGGGCAAAGCTTGCTATCAGCTGGAACATGAATCTTTTGGGGGGGGCTGGATACGCGTGCGAGGCTGTGGAAGTAGCGCTTTCCGTCGGCAATGCGCTACAGCAATCTATATGGGTCGCTGTGTTGCGGGCGAGGCGCGTTGTCGCATTTCTCCATTATCGTTTATCCGTGTTTTCGACTGGCCGCCAGTGGATACATCTCAAATCAACCTACGGTTTCTCACGAATCAGAAAGCGCACAAATTCGGAACTTTCACGAGTTGGATTGAAGATGGCAAAAGGCGGCCCCGTCTGGCACCGGGAATGGGTGGAAAGCCCTGGTCGATAGTGCCGGCCTCCAGGGCTGCCGGGTCCGATAGCCAGGAGTTAGTTGCCCGGGCGCAAATAGTCACATCGCGCGTGGGAGAGATTGAGCCACGGTGGGGGCGATTCGGAGCCCCTCACTCGGTGCGCTTCTACAAACATTCAAGCTCCGCAACGGCCCCAACGGCCCGTTCCATTTCGTCCGCGCCCGTGCTGGGCCCGGCGCTGATGCGCACCGCTCCGGTTCGCTGGGTTTGCAAGGACGCGTGCGCCATGGGAGCGCACTGCAGTCCCGCGGCGACGATCACGCCACGCTTGCGAAGAGCCGTCTCGATTTCAGTCGGAGTGGAATTCGTCGCAGTGAAGGCGACGGTGGGCATCCGCGTCAGCGTGTCACGAGAGCCGAGCAATCGAATGCCGGGTAGCGCCTCAAGGGTGAGCGCAATGCGTTCGATCTGCTCCCTGGCGACGAAGAGCCGCGAGGCCTGGGCTTCGGCCCCAAGCCAATGGACTGAAGCAGCCAAACCGGCCAATGCCAGCCGATCTACGGATCCGGCATCGCAATAGCCGGGCATGCTGCTACAAGCGGCGCTCTGGCCGGGGAGCGGCAGATCGCATGCAACGGAGCCGCCGACCATGGTCACGTGCTCCGCAACGAAGAGCCCGCCGATGCCCCACGGCGCCTGGAGCCCTTTGTGTCCGGCAAAGGCGAAGAAGTCCAGCCCGAGGCGATCTACATCGATGGGCAGCCAACCGGCCACCTGCGCTCCATCGACCAAGATGAGCGCACCGTATTCATGTGCCAAGCGGGCTGCAGTTTCGAAGGGCAGCAGCTCGCCAGTTACGTTGGAGGCGGCGGATAGGGCTACGAGCTTGACGCGGCCTCGTTTTAATTCGGACCGAAGACGGTCGAGGTCGAGGGCTGTTTGCGACGCTCGGGGAATGACCTCGACTTCTACGCCAAGCTTGCGCAGGGCGAGCACGGGGCGAGCCAACGCATGGTGTTCCATGGCGCTGATGAGGATTCGGTCGCCCGAATTCCACGGTAGCTCACAGACGGCCAGGGTCAGGGCGGATGTGCACCCTGGAGTCAGCAGCAGGCGCGTCGTATCGCGTACGCCGAAGTATCGGGCTACGCGAGCATGTTGCTCAGCGAAGGTCTCGGGCCACAGCTTTGGGGATGCGCCCATGGCTTCGCCGACTGCCGCTTGGACGGGCGCGGGCTTGGGCCAGCTGGTGCCGGCATGATTCAAATAGGCCATCGGTCAGGAGCATAACGCTTGGGCTCCGCGTAGGGATTCAGCTCGCGACAAAATAGGGCGCCTGCCGCGCAGGGGCGGCCGCAGCAGCGGCGCGCTTCGCAGTCGGGCTGTACCCGTGGAAAGCTGGGAACGCTACATTGAGGCCATGCTAGTACGACTTGCCATGTGGTCCGGCCCACGCAATATTTCCACGGCAATGATGCGCGCCTTTGAGAATCGGCCCGACACACTCGTTTGCGATGAGCCGCTCTACGCGCACTATTTAAAGGTCACCGGTGTCCAGCACCCCGCAGCAAAGGAAATCGTGCAGCATGGTGAAACCGATTGGCGCAAGGTGACGAGCGAACTGACGGGACCTGTGGCACACAATCTAGGGGTCTACTATCAAAAGCACATGGCCCACCATCTGCTGCCGGAGATGGGGCGCGAGTGGTTGCTCGAATTGCAGCATGCCTTCTTGTTGCGGGATCCACGCGAAATGTTGCTCTCCCTTTCGAAGGTGACGCCCAATCCGAATTTGGCCGATACGGGATTGCCGCAACAGCTTGAACTATTTGAAGAGGTGCGGCGCCGAACGGGTAGCACACCGCCCGTGCTCGATGCGCGCGATGTGCTGCAAAACCCACGCGCTTGCCTATCCGCGTTGTGCGACAACATCGGAATCGAATTCGATCCTCGCATGCTGAGTTGGCCTTCCGGCCCCAGGCCCACGGACGGCATTTGGGCGCCACATTGGTACGAAAGTGTGAATCGAAGCACGTGCTTTGAGCCCTGGAAAGCACGTGAAGGTTCCATGGCTCCCTCCCTGGAACGCGTGCAAGCCGAATGTGAACCCATTTACCAGGCGCTCTACTCCCAACGTCTTCAAGCCTAATGCAACAGACTTTCAATCCGCTCAACGCCGATTTGCTGATCAACATCAACGGCAAACTTGTGCACCGCGATCAAGCCGGGATCAGTCCCTTTGATTCTTCCGTTCAGGGTGGTGATGCCGTTTGGGAAGGCTTGCGACTCTACCAGGGTAAAATCTTCAAGTTAGACGAACACCTCGAGCGACTGTGCGACTCCGCGAAAGCCCTCGCATTTGCCGAAATTCCCACTGCGGAGAGCATTGCGACCGAAATTCGCCGCACGCTCGAGGCAAACAAGATGTTTGAC